>JAFDZJ010000076.1 GCA_018266965.1 Bacteroidota bacterium | reverse complement strand
TGTAAAGAAATTTTTTTTCTTGTCTTTTTAGAAAAGGTTTGAGCAATTAGAAAGCATTCCAAAATAAATTGTTCTCAGTCGACAGCCTTAAATTTTACGAGGATTGTCAGCCATTACACACAACGGTTCGCGGCTTGGCGTAGTGGGGGATTTTCAGCACAACACTTGATACGAAGCACACAGTTCAAGTTTAGCAATAATGTTCATACGAAGAACGTCCGTCCCCATTACGCCAAACCGCTGTTATGCACAGGCGTTTTGTCCACTGTGTTGTCAAGTCTTTGTCTGTCGTGGTTTTCGCTGTCATTGTCGTGTCGGTTGTGTGTTTGCGTATTTTTTATTTTCAGAAGGGAAGGAAATTTTTATTCAATTTTTGTCAGGGCAGGAAAGGAGCAAGCTCTTTTGCAAACTTTGGTTTGTGTATCGGCTTGTGCGGTTTGCAAATGTGCTTACAAAAGAGTTGTACTATTCAACATTGCTTCTTTCAAAATACAATTCCGGTAAAATAATTTTCACTTCTTGTTCTGCGTTTTCTTTTTTCCAATAAACAATAAAATTCACTTTGGCACTTTTCAATTCATAGTTTTTTGCTTTCATACTTTCAATTTGTCCAACGAAGAGCTTAGAGAATTTTAAAACAGATTTTCCTTTGGTGTCCAAACATTCATCTCCGTTTATTGTTAATGTGTCTCCGCTTTTAAGGTCAGAAATCAAGTTTTGTCGGGTTATGAAATAGTCCAACCAAACATCTTTTAAAGATAAGTGCATTGCCAATTCGTTCGGTTGCAAATGAATTTCTTTATTTTCAATTCGTTCTAAATTGTCTGCTGTGAAGTTGTCAAGAAAGTTTGAGTTTAGATGAATTGTTAAGTTTGTTTTTGCTCTTGTCATTGCAACATATAGAAGTCGTTTTGCTTCGTCTGTTGCTGGATTGAAGTTTTCAAGCATTAGAAAAACATTGTCGAATTCTTTTCCTTTACCTTTATGAATTGTAGAAACAAAAATTGTTTCGCCATTTTCGTTGAAGAAATCTTCCAGTTTGGATTCACGAATGAAAACTTCTAAGTCGGATTTGTATTTCTTTTTCGGATTTGTGGCTTCAAAATCTTTGATGATATTTCCTAAAATTTCCAATTTGGTGCTGTGGCAATATTTGTTTACTACTTCGCGTTTTGCGTTTAGCCAAATGTCATCGTTGATAATAAAAACATCATCAGACAAATTCAGTTGATTTAAAAAGAATCGAACCTCGTTAAGATTGTATAAACTGAAACCGTCATTTGACTGAATTAATTTTGCCTGAATGTCATTTTTTAAAAGCAATCCTGTAATTTGTAATGCTTCTTCATTTGTCTTTGTCAAAACGCAAGTTGTTCCCGAAAGTCCTGTTGTGAGAATGTCCTGCACAAGTGGATTGATGAGGTTTCCACTTTGATGGCGCACGATTTTTATTTTTCCGTTGTCGTTTTGCTTTGCGATGATTGGCGTTTGCTTTAGCCGGTGCGAAATTCGTGTTACAAACTGATTTGAAAAATCAACGATATTGCTTTTGCTTCTGTAATTCTCGACTAATTCGTGTTTGACTGCTTTGTTTTCACGAATGAATTGTTCAAGGTGTTTTGAACTTGCACCCCGAAATTCATAAATATTTTGGTCGTCATCGCCAACGGCAATTACCCGCATTTCTTCGTTTTGTTCCATTAACGCACTTATCAAACCAAATTCATCTTTATCCATATCTTGTGCTTCGTCAATGACCAAAACGGTTTTTGTTATTCGGCTTGCTTCAACTTCGTTATTCTTGATTTTCTGAATTGTCTTTTTTAGGATTTCGTCTGATTTTTCCAAACTGCCGACTTTGCCCAACAAGTCAAAACAGTAAGAATGGAAAGTTTTTATTTCAATATAGTTTGCTGCATTTCCAATAAGATTAAGCAAACGTTTTTTAAATTCGGTTGCCGCTGCTCTTGAAAACGTAATCATAAGCAATTGTTCGTGCTTCACATCTTCCATTAAAAGCAACGAAGCAAGTTTGTGAACCAAAACTCTTGTTTTTCCACTTCCCGGACCCGCGGCAACAACAATGTGTTTCGTCTCGTTGTCGTTTATGATTTTTAATTGTGTTGGCGAAAGTTCTCCGAAAAGTTGTCTGAATTTGGCAGGCGTTATGTTTCGTTTGATTTCATTTTGACGACTGCCCGGAAAATATCTGTGTAGAAACGATGAATAGTTTAAGTGAAAATAATCTTCTACAAACTGCAAAGCATTCTTGTAGTCAGTAATCATTTTCTTGGCGTATTCGCCAACAATGTGAATTTGCTGAACTTTGTTTTCGTAAAACTGATGTAGTTTTTGATAATCGTCTTTTGTGTAGCGTTTTTTGTTGTCTTGTTCAGTTCGTTCAATGGTCAAACGATTATACACAACCAAAAAACCACCTTCAATTTTTATCGCTTCAATTCTTGACAAGTAAAAAAGTGTATCTTCAATATCGTCAAGATTGATGTTTACTTTAAATAAACTTGAACTTTTTTCGTAAGCCGTTTTTAGTTCTTGAACCGAAAATTCAACCAACACTTCTTCTTTTGTTGAATCTTTTTCCGATACGTTCACATTGCTTTTTTCATAGAGAAATTCAACAATAAATCTTGCCAAAGCGTGTCGTTTCTCTAATTTCTCTTTCAATAATTCTTTTGAGTGTAATGAAAGAACAGCAACGTGATTTTTTGATTCTAAACTTTTTCGCTTAATCCAATTTTTGATTGCCCAAAAATTGAAAATGGTTTTCATCTTATTGGTGCTAATATCGTCAAGCCCTTTTTCTTCCGCTTGTTCGTTCAGTTCTTTGATGTGAAATACTTTTTCTTGTTCTTCAATTATTGGAAGCAAAAAATTTTCAATTTTACTGAATGTGTCAACTATGTTGAACGAACGATTTTTGTTTTCTCCTTTTTTGATAAAAGCAGTCAAATCTTTTGCATCGGCTAAAATCTTTTCTTCACGCAAAAGATTAACAATATTTATTACTTCTTCTTTTAC
>JAFDZJ010000075.1 GCA_018266965.1 Bacteroidota bacterium | reverse complement strand
TCAATAATTTTTGCTTTTTAAGAAACTCAATTTCAAGACGAAATGCCACTACATACAACAAGGGCTTTATGCAAGTGGGGCGGGACGGAACTCGTTCGGCAGTAGTTCTTTGTTGGCCAGCGGTAGGCAGACATTTTACTGTCAACATTTATTCATACTTTCAGCAATCAAATAAAAAATGGGTTGACCGTCGGTTGGGCTGAAGGAATACTAATCCCCACCTGCATAAAGCCCCGGGCGTTACCTGTAATCATAAAGACAAAATCTCATAAGAAGATGAAATCGATAGAAGAAAAAATAAAAGGTATAAACTTTGTCTCCGAAAAATTTGATGGACTGAGAACAGAATTCATATCCAATCAAGAGATAATCGTTAGTATTTTAAAAGGCTTAATTGAAAAATACGCTGACAACTTTGATTTAACAAAGGAAAACAGTGTAAGAAAAATTAAATTCTACAACATTGTATATAGAGTAAAGGAAAAAGACAGCTTTTCAGAAAAACTAATAAGAAATAACGATTACAATCTTTTTTCAGAGATCTTAATTGATATTGATAATGTAGACGAACCTGGACTTAAAACAAAAATTAAGGAAATAGATGATTTAATTGGATTAAAAATATTGACTGATTTAAATGTTGACACTTTAAATATGTTCAAATTAATCAGCTCCACAAATTTTATTAATGAAGCAAAAAATAAAGGTCTAACATTTAATCTAAATGACATTGAAAGCCAACCAGTCAGAATGAAAAACGGATTAAATATATACAAAGTCCGTTGTACATATGAATCTTGGAACTTTGAATTACAGATTAAAAGCAAACTTGAATCGGCTTGGGGAGATATGGAACACGCCATATTTTACAAAGATTACAAAATAACTCCTGTAAGAGACCTTGCACAACAATCAATGAATCATATTGGAAAACTATTGAAACAAATTGATGAGTTCTTACAAGAAATCAGAGAAGCAAGCGACAATTTTGAGTTAAATTCAAAAGTTATTTTATTCATTAACAATTTCGAAAAACTTAATGCTTCAAAAATTGAATCGATATTAAATGGTATTAATTACAATTTTAAAAAAATTGCTTCATTGTCATTCAACATTTATGAGGTTGATAATTTTCTTTTGAACGAATACAATCTTAGTACAATCCATTTGGCATTGAATTGTGAGAAATATAAAGAATATATAAGCTGGAGAAATTCTGATTTTGACTTACAAATATTTGAATCTATTATTATTTCAGGCAAAGGAATAAACGTAACCGCAGGGAACTTAGAAAGTACACTTGATAATTATTTTAAATTAATTAAGAATTCATATTCTCAATTCATACTCTCGCATAATATAGTTCAAGACAATGAATTGGCGGACAGATACGTAAATATATTTTTTGATTCTTGTATTGATTTTAATTGTACTGAGTACATTCTGAATACCAATAATGTTTTAAATCACATAAATCATTTAAAGCTAATTGAAGAAATAATAGAAGTATTAGGTTTAGATGAAAATAGACTTAATAATCTTCTCAATGCGTACTCAATTTATTGTTTTAATGGGAACTTAAATTTGTATGTAGAAAGCATCAACAAAGACGAGCTTTTAATTGATCTTGAAAGCTCTAAAAACGAGATTCAGAAAGTTAAGATCATTGAAAACAATCTTATAGAAGGATTCAATTCACTAATAAATGTAGTAGGCTAAAATGAAATTCCCAGCAATAAAATATTCGCAAACAAACTATTCACTAATTTCAACAGTTTTGCCTTTTGAAATTGTTAATAGGAAAAGTAAAACACTAATTTACGGCATTGATGAAGGTGGTTATCAACGTATTCAAGATGAAAAACATTATTTGAATATAAAAAAATACGTAGAAACGGGCAATTTCGTTTTTCCTAATTCGATAGTTCTTGCAATTGACGAAAGCCAACTTTCAAAAATTGAGTCAGCACAAGATCAAGGTATTACGTTTTTAAATTTTGATGATACTCAAGACGTTTTATTTAGGGTTGTAGACGGACAACACCGCCTTTTGGGAATTGAAAAAGCTTCTCAATTAAATAGCAAACTTCTTAATTTGAATTTGCAAATTTCAATTATTATAACTCCAAATAACAAACGATCAGTTGAGATGGAGATTTTTAGCAATTTGAATTCAAAAGCTAAAAGACTTAAGACTGATCTTATTGAATTAGCTCGATATGATTTTAGAATATTGGAAGATAAAATTGGTTCACGAGATCTGAATTCTCATATCTCAATCAATACAGCGTTTAATCTCAATGAAAACACATCTGTTGACAATGTTTGGCAAAATGCAATAAAAATTGACATTCACTCAGAAAATAGAATCGGCATTATTGGTGTTACAGCATTTAGCGAATCAATATCTGGCATTGTAGCTAGTTATATTAGTTTGAAACAAAATGAAGTTGAGCAACTTGACGATAGCGAATTAATTGCTTTTTCAAGATCTGCATCTAAAGACATTTCACAATTTTTAATTAACTGCTGGAAAATAGTTAATGACAAATGGCCTAAAACTTTTCTAGATCCACATAAGATGTTAGATATTGACAATCAATATAAGTCAATTATTTACGACCCAAATTTTTACATCCAAAAAACACTTGGCTGTAAATCTATTGGATATTTAATCTCAGATATTTTAAAAGACCAGTTCGACAATACTTTTAATATTGGTGCGATTGAATCATTCAGGACAATTATTTATGACAGCAAATTGAATGACTTCGATTGGAAATTAGGCAAGACATTAAGCGGAATAAGTTCTGAATCAGGATTTAAGAAAGTAACAAAGATCATTAAAAATGAAGAGCCATTTATACGGAAAGAATAATGACTACAGGTAACAGCGGTTTTGCGTTATGGGGGCTGACGTGCTACGTAGAAACATTTGTGCAAGGTTCAACATTTGTGCTTCGTATGAACAGTAGTGCTAAAAATCCCCCACAACGCAAAGCCGCAAACCGTTATGTGTGATTTTAAAAGACAACAATGCTAAAACGACTATTCATATTGAACACTGACGACAGCCGACCTTGGATTAAGATAATTCTTTGGTGGGAGTTCAGACGAATACTTTACAATTTTCTGCTCATAGTTTTCGGCATTTTCGCACTGACCATTTTGTCCTTTGTCGTAAAGGACCTTTGGTCATTCTTTTCGCCTCCAATTTTCTTTTTAATCTGGACAGGACTTTTTCTGTTTTTAGCAAACGTCTTTTATACAAGTGGCTGGATTTTTCAGCTAATAACTCGGAACAGTTCAAACAAATTTATTAATCGCATAAGACCGAAAATTTTTATTTATGGACTAATATTTTCTTTTTGTATTCAACTTATACCTTGCATTTTGACAGGTGGTTATACTCTTGTGACAGGCGAAAGAATAAAATCTCAATATGCCGACTTTGCAACAGAAGAACCCAACATTACTGACATTGTAGGCGAATATGTTGTAGCTGACTTAAGCAAAAAACAATTAAACCTGCCCGACAGTATATCATTAAAGACAGTTATTCAATTCAACGCTGACAAGACTTTTGAGCTCAAATATTTTCCTCACCACGAATTTGGAATGAGTTTAAGCGATTACGAATTAGTAAATGCAAAAGGAAAATGGAAAATTGAAAAAGACCAAGGTAGTTGGGTTATTCCAATGGACTTTGACACTATTACAACTATTCGGACAGGGCACATAGACGACAAAGGGTATTTCGACAGTAATGCTTTTCATATCAACAATAACAAACCTCCTTACGAAATTTATATTATGGTTGGCGACCCAGACAGTTGGGAAGGTGTAACATTACAGAAACGATGAAAAAAAAAACCACACATAACACGGGTTTTGCGTCAGGCGGGGTGACGTGCAAACTTGAAGTATTGTGCTTCTATTGAACTTTAGTAATATATTGAAACTTTGTGCTCCGAAACCCGCCCGAACGCAAAGCCCGAAAACGTTAGCGGGCAGCCTAAAAGACGACAGACAGAATAAATGACAGATTTAATATGAAAGGATTTTTAATTTTTTTCGGTGGTTTTGTAGCCGGTGTTTTGGCGACAATTTTTATTGGTTATCTTCTTGTGATTTCGAACAAGCCAATTGATGACGGTTTAATTGGACTTACTGTTTTCCCTGAAAAAGGTGAGTGCGTAAAGACTACCTCAAAAAGTAAATCAACTGAGATAGATATTTTTCAGGTTGTAGAGCCTAATATGGCATTGGGGAATATTAAAAACTATACCGACAAAAAAATGTATGGTGGTGACAACTACCGTGACTACGACATCGGAAACGATGTTGTTGTCTTGCTTATCAATTATGATGGTAAAACATATTATGACGACCAAAAAATAGACGTAACAAATAAATGTGTAAGACAAATAGGGACATATCAATACACTGCAAAAATCGGCATTGAAAAAACTGTTCCAGCAGTTGTAATAGAATAACATGGCAGCCTTGACAGAACATAAAGCTGAAATCATTTGCGTTTACAAAGGAGAGCGATACTCTGTTCGTGACAATGGTGCAGTATTGCGTTATCCAATAGAAGGGAAAAGACCAAGACCTACCGATAACATCTGGACTTTTGGCAAATTAAACTCAAAGACTGGTTATTTAGAAATCGCATCCGTTCGTATTCATAGAATAGTTGCAACTGCCTTTCATGGAGAACCGCCAACAAAAGAACACGTTGTTGACCATATAGACACGAATAAACAAAACAATCGTCCAGAAAATCTACGATGGGTAACGAGATTAGAAAATATATTACTTAACCCAATCACTGCAAGACGTATCGAACTTGTTTGCGGTAGCGTAGAAGAATTTCTAGCAGACCCCTCAAAATTCCGTGACAAATTTCAAGAACCAAATTATGAATGGATGTGTACTGTTAGTATTGAAGAAGCACAAGCAAGCAAAACAAGACTACTGGCTTGGGCAGAAAGTGACAAACCATTGAAGGGTGGTACATTGGGGGACTGGATTTACAATAGAAGTTTACCTAAAGAAACAAATGAAAATAAATCAGAGATTATAAATTCACTAACTCCAAATGCAGTTCAAAAAGCACAAAATTGGAAAACACCATCTGAGTTTCCTTGTTGTCCACAAGAAAAATCCGAAAATCCAATGACTACCTATTTCAAAAACCTAAATGTAGGTGATATTTTTTCCCGAAATCAATTTACAAGTTCTCTTATTGAACGTTTTGCAATTTCTAAAGCCGAAAATACAATATGGATTATGTGTAAGAGTGGAGACGAAAATCCCATTAAACCTTACTCTTTAGCAGAAGTAACTTATCAGGATGACGTTTTTGTTCATAATAGCCTTGGGACATATTTTCAAAAAGACGGTGCAGAAAAACAGTTTACTCTTGTACAAGGACTTGAATGGTTAGGCGGTGAAACATTTGATGACCTATGCTGAAGAAACTTGACATAAGAGCCAAAGGCCGACCCGCTAACATGCGTTTGGCGTCATGCGGGGTGAAGTGCTTAAATTCAAGTTCAGTTTTTCAAATCAGCTTTAGTGCTGGGTTGACAGTTTTGTGCCCTGAAATCCCGCACGAACGCCAAGCGCAAAACCGTTAGCGGTCATTCTAAAACGACACTGCAATAACAAACCACCGAAATTTAAGAATTAACATAGCAGACAATAATTTGACAAATTCCCAAAAAACATATTCCGAAC
>JAFDZJ010000074.1 GCA_018266965.1 Bacteroidota bacterium | reverse complement strand
TTCAATGACATTTAACCTTTCCGAAAATAAATTCAGGGAGACGATTTTTTTATTAAATTGACTTGAAGACAGAAAGATGCCACAGCGTATAACAAGGGCTTTATGCAAGTGGGGCGGGACGGAATTCGTTCGGCTGTAGTTCTTTGTTGGGCAGCGGTAGGCAGACATTTTACTATCAACTTTTATTCATACTTTCAGCAATCAAATAAAAAATGGGTTGACCGTCGGTTGGGCTGAAGGAATACTAATCCCCACCTGCATAAAGCCCGGACGTTGGCAAAAATTATAAGAAACTTTTCCAAGCCAAGAGAGCGCCTACGAAACAGGAATAAGAATACAAACAAAATTATTGCCTATGCGGAAATTCAAAAAAATATTGAATTTATTCCACAGCGCAGAATAATCTGAAGGATTAAAAAATAATTTTTTTTTATGAAATTTAAGTATTTAGTCACAATTGTTTTATGCTTTAATTTTTTTGGGGGTTGTCAACCAATGGATCCGAAAGTAGAAACAATAGGAAATGCTGCGATAGCCGATGCAGCTGGAGCAATGGAGGGAGCAGCAGCTATAATGGGATCTTGCCCATTGTGTACTGGTTCACCTACAGGTATAGGTGCTGTTGCTGTGGTATCAGTCATTTATGCAATAGCTGCCAGCGAACCTATGGCGCAATTGTATAAAGGCAGTATTGATAAATCTAATAAGGTTGATTTAGATTCTAATTTAATTTCACCTCTAAATCCTTATGAAATAATAGGTAGAAATCATAATTATGGATTGAAATATGTGGATAATAATTCTAATCCAAATAGGCTAGTTACTGGTATTGAAAGTTATGATTATTCAATTTGGAAAGAGGTTGCATATAATTTTGAAAGTAATAATAATTATATTGATTCTGGATATATAGCGGCTAAAAGTTTAGATGTCTCAAATATCCTAAGTACTAAATTTTCATTTTTTTTAAATGATTCAATAATGTCATTTGAAAAGTATTTGGGAACTTCTTCTTTTGATCAGATGAATAGAGATAAAGTTTTGGAAGTTGTTAAGAAATACAGAGATTATTTATTGAAAAGTAGTAGCCAAAGTGCAATTAGTTATCTTCAGGATGAACTAAACAAAATTCTTAGGCCTGAACTGGGTTATTCTGAGCAAGAGTTATTATTTATAATTTTCTTAACTACTTTAAAATGGTCGACTTTATTTTGGTATAAATAAGGGATTAATTTTTTTTTTAAAATAGTGCAGTTATGCTGCACTATTTAATTTTATTAAAATGGTGGAATTAAATTATAAACTTTTCTGGTTTTTTTTTATTGCTATAAATTTGTCTTGCAGTAAACGGGTTAAACCATCCTCAGAACATCAAATGGAGTTGCAAATTATAAAAAGTGCACAATCTCCTTTATTGATAAATAAAAGCGGAATTTTTGAAAAGGAAAGTGACACCTTGCGAGAAATATTTTATAGAGACCAGTATTATAGAGATAAAAAAAACCCAAAATATTTATTCCAAAATATAAAGCAACAAAAGGTATTTGATTCATTAAATCAAACATTTATAATCTCCTTTTTGGACCAGCATGGAATTCAACCTTTATCTTCTATAGGTTTATTTGGACAATCAGCGATTATGTACACGTTAATTCACTCTGATATAAAATTAAAAGAAAAGTATTTACAAGTAATTATTGATGCTCAGCAAAATAAAACTACTGCCCCATTTTTATTTGCAATTTTTATTGATAGATATTTAGTTCAAAAAAATTGTTTTCAAAAATATGGAACTCAACAAATTAAATTTAATGGCAAATTTGTACCTTATCCAATTGATATTAAGTTGGCAAATTATAATCGAAAAAGAATAGGTCTAGTTCAGAATCTTAAAGAATTCTTATTTTCAAATTTTAATTATGACTTTAATGAGAGTGAATATATGGCTGTTTTGCCTCAATTGGTTAAAAGATTTGGAATTAAAAATTGCCCAGATTTAGGAATACAGTAAGTTTGTCCTTAATTTCTGCCAACAAGCGTTTTTAGACTAGTAAGAGGAAAAATTAATTTATATTATTTTGACGAAACAGGTTATTCAAAAACAACTACGTTTACAAATGGCCCAACAAGAACATCAAGCGCGAATAATAGAAGGACTACATTCTTTTTTGAAAAAGAGAACAATAATGTTTCTCCAATTGGGATTAAAGAATTGAGAAATGCAGTAAAGGATAATCCTATGGCATTAAATAAACTTAACTCTTATTATCCAAAAGACAGCTATTTAAGGGAACTAAACATAGAAAAATTAGTTTCTGTCGTTAGAACTTACAACGAATAAAACTTCTGCCAACATGAGGCTTGCTGCAATGCTGGCGGACATTCATCAGTTCATCATTTGTTGGCTGTTGTGCATTGGTTCCGGCGGACGGAATTCTAATAATCATTTGGTCATAACTTCAACTTTTTATTTATAAATTGGGCTGCAGTTCCAGCAAGACAAGCTATGGAAGCCAGCACTGCAGCAAGCCCAACCGTTGTATGTAATGGCCGACAGTCCTAATAAAATTTAAGGCTGTCGACTGAGAACAATTTATTTAGGAATGCTTTCTAATTGCTCAAACCTTTTCCTAAACGGACAAGAAATTTTCTTTACACA
>JAFDZJ010000073.1 GCA_018266965.1 Bacteroidota bacterium | reverse complement strand
TGTTTCAACATACCTGGAAATGGCTACGACGGAAAAATTTTCAACAATTCCGAACAATTTTGTGTCAATGATATTGCATCTCTTTTTCTATTGGGTTTGAAAAAATTAAAAATACAACAACTTTTTGCAATCATTGGTGGATCTATTGGTGGAGCAATTGCCTGGGAAATGACAGCATTGCAACCAACAATAACCCAAAAACTAATACCTATTGCAACTGACCATCAAACCTCGGATTGGTTAAATGCACATTGTATGGTTCAGAAATATTTATTAGAAATTCCAGAAGAAAATTTAGAAAAAGCTAGAATACACGCTATGCTTTGTTATAGGACACCAGATTCCATCAACAAAAGATTTGGAAATGCAATAGAAACAAAAACTTTAAAAAGAAAATCCGAAGAATGGCTTTTGTACCATGGTAAAACTCTAAAAAAAAGATACAAAAAAGAAAGCTATCAATTGATGAATCATTTACTTACAACAATAGATGTGGATATTCATAAAATTGTCAATTCTTCGGTAGAAATCCATCTTATAGCTATTGATACCGATTTATATTTTCCGACAAAAACAATTAGAGAAACTTATCATTTATTTAATAAAAACCATAAAAACACAAGCTATCATGAAATAATTTCCGAATATGGACATGATGCTTTTTTAATAGAATACGAACAACTCAACAAAATTTTAACCCCAATTTTTAATTATTATGAACAACCATATCATTACCATTTACAAGAACAAAGCGCTTATTAATTTTGAAGGTCAGAACTTTCATGGTCAAGTTGGTATAGATTCCAGAATTTTCAATACCCTCCAAAACAACAATATTTCCGTTGGCATTATCACTCAACAAGCCATAGAAAATGGTGTTTCTGTTTTGGTTGATGAAAAAGATGCTAATCAAGCTGTACTTTGTCTGGATAAGGAATTCAAAAATGAAAAAAATAATGGAATTGTAAATTCTATTTTTAGTATTAATGGATTATCCGTGTTGGATTTTCAAACCAATAACTTCAAAGAAATCCTCGAATCCTTACAGAAAAATAAGATTTTCCCATTATTGTTGAATCAGATTAATAATAGTGGAAAAGTAAACCTTGTTGTCGCAAACAATCAAGTAGGAAAGACCAAATCTATTTTGGAAAATATCTTATTGGGAACTGCAAAAAAAGTACATCTCGCCATCATCGGACATGGCAATGTAGGAGGTGCATTGGTGGAGCAAATACTAACATCTACGCCTGAAATACTCAAAAGGAAAAATATACAGCTAAAAGTAATCGGTATTGCCAATTCACAAAAAATGATTCTGGATCAATTTGGTATCGGAAAAGATTGGCTTAATAAAATTAAATCTTCTCAAAAGGAATCAAAAGTTAGTACAATTTTGGATTTTGTAAAAGAAAACCAATTGGAAAATTTAATTGTGGTGGACAATACCGCCAGTACAGATTTTGTAAAAAATTATCCTACTTTTGCCGAAAATGGTTTTGATGTAGTTTCCTCCAACAAAATATTCAACACCCAATCCATAAAATGCTACAAAGATTTTCGAGAAATCCTTAAAAAAAACAACAAAAAATATCTTTACGAAACCAATGTTGGAGCAGGATTACCTTTGATAGATACAATAAAACTACTGCACCTTTCCGGTGAAAATATTACCAAGATAAAAGGAGTTTTCTCGGGTTCTTTAAGTTATATTTTCAATAATTTTTCAATTAGAAATGATAAATTTTCAACTATTCTTCAAGAGGCTTTGGACAAAGGTTTTACCGAACCAGACCCCAGAGAAGATCTTTCAGGAAACGATGTTGCTAGAAAACTGTTAATACTAGCAAGAGAATTGGATCTAACCAATGAATTTTCAGACATCAACATTCAAAATTTAATTCCTAAAGAACTTCAAAATATCAGCAAATCCGAATTTTTAAATCAATTTTCTAAATTAGACAATCATTTTAATAAAATAAAAGAAGACCTCCCAAAAAATCATGTTTTGAGATTTGTTGGCAATCTTCATGGCGACCTTCAACAAGAAAAAGGAATTTTGGATGTAAAATTAATTTCCGTTCCAATAAATTCAGCATTAGGACAACTAAAAGGTTCTGATTCTATTTTTGAAATTTATACCGAATCTTATGGAGAAAATCCTATCGTTATCATGGGAGCAGGAGCAGGAGCAAATGTAACTGCAAGAGGTGTATTTGGAGATGTTTTAAGAATTTCAGAAAATTAATATTATGACTACCACACAACAACTTACAGAACTTCTCAACCGAAAAATTCTCATTCTCGATGGCGCAATGGGAACTATGATACAACGCTACCAACTCACAGAGGAAGATTATAGAGGAGAAAGATTCAAAGATTATCCTCATTTTTTGAAAGGGAATAACGACTTGCTTTCCATCACCCAACCACAGATTATAGAAGCTATCCACAAGGAATATTTGGAAGCAGGTGCCGATATTATAGAAACCAATACCTTCTCCGGAACTACTATTGCCATGGCAGATTACCACATGGAAGATTTGGTCTATGAACTAAATTATCAATCGGCGAAAATTGCGAAAAAAATTTGTGATGAATTTACAAAATCCAATCCCGAAAAACCTAGATTTGTCGCCGGTTCCATTGGTCCTACCAATAAAACTGCCTCTCTTTCTCCTGATGTAAACGATCCGGGTTATAGAGCAATAACATTTGACGAATTGAGGGTTGCCTACAAACAACAAGCCGAAGCTTTGTTAGACGGTGGTGCTGATATTCTTTTGGTAGAAACCATTTTCGACACACTGAATGCCAAAGCTGCATTGTTTGCCATTGACGAAATTCAAGAGGAAAAAAATATCCAAATCCCAATTATGGTAAGTGGAACGATTACCGATGCCTCGGGAAGAACACTTTCAGGACAAACTGCTGAAGCTTTTTTAATTTCTATTTCGCATCTTAATTTATTAAGTGTTGGTTTTAATTGTGCTTTGGGAGCAAAACAACTTACGCCTTATTTGGAAACGATTGCAAACAAATCGGATTTTTATATTTCCGCTTATCCCAATGCTGGACTCCCAAATGCTTTTGGACAATATGATGAAACCCCAGAAATCATGGCGGAACAAATCCGAGAATATACCGACAAAAAACTTATCAACATCATCGGTGGTTGTTGTGGAACTACTCCGGCTCATATAAAAGCGATGGCAGAATTGGTGGAAAATTGTGAACCGAGAGAGCTTGTTAGTTGATGGTTGTTAGTTATTAGTTGTCGGTTGATGGTTGATGGTTGATGGTTGATGGTTAAAAGCGATTTAATCGTACTAGAATTGGGAAATTATAAAAAGCCCTGAAAGGGCGACATCAATAGCCTAGGGTGCAACCCTAGGAAAATTAAATAAATAAAATCATGGGACAATCATTAAATAAAATTTATGTTCACATCGTATTTAGTACGAAATATAGACAACCGTTGATTACCGATTCCATAAAAGAAGAATTGTTTAATTATTTAGGAGGTATTTGTAAAAGTTTGGAATGCAATCCTATTCAAGTAGGTGGATTTAATGACCATGTTCATATATTATGTGTATTATCCAAAAAAATTGCATTAATGGATTTGTTAGAAAAAGTAAAATCAAACTCCTCTAAATGGATAAAAACCAAAGGAAATGAATTTTCAAACTTTTATTGGCAATCTGGTTATGGTGCATTTTCGGTTAATCCGACAGAAATTGAATTGGTTAAAAACTATATAATCAACCAAGAAGAACATCATCAAAAGAAAAATTTCCAAGATGAGTTTTTAGCATTTTTAAATAAATATAAAATTGAATATGATGAGAAATATATTTGGGATTAATTGACACCTTATTTATCATAGGGTTCTACCCTATGCTTTTGATGTCGCCACTTCGTGGCTTGATAAAAATTTAAAAAAATGAAAAATACAAATCATAAAAACAACCAACAACTAACAACTGACAACCAACAACCAAGATACCTCAGGCTCTCCGGTTTGGAACCCCTTATCGTTACTCCGGAATCTAACTTCATTAATGTTGGGGAAAGAACCAATGTAGCGGGATCTAAAAAGTTTTTGAGACTCATTAACGAAGAAAATTATGCCGAAGCTTTGGAAATTGCCAGAGATCAGGTAGAGGGTGGAGCTCAGGTTTTGGATGTCAATATGGACGATGGACTTTTAGACGGCAAAAAAGCCATGGTAAAATTCCTAAACCTCATCGCTTCCGAGCCTGATATT
>JAFDZJ010000072.1 GCA_018266965.1 Bacteroidota bacterium | reverse complement strand
TTCTAGTGAAAAACTATGATGAACTTACAGAGTCTAATCTTCGACTGATAATGTTATTAAAATTAGGAATTAATAGCAAAGAAATACCAAATATATTGGGTATAAGCAGCGAAGCAATTAAAAAAGCAAAACAAAGATTAAGAAAAAAACTAGGTGACAGATACGACTTGTTGTTCTTACAATATAGTGTAACCTCCAATTGATGATTTGTAATGTAGGATTGTAAAAAGTGCTGTTTTTCTTGTTAAAATTTTTGTTTTAGTACGAGCGTCTTGCATGTATCTCACAAAATCACAGTAGCAAAGTTAATAAACAAGCTTTATCTTTCTTTATTTTAAAAAAATCCTCTTCATTTTGAGGATTTCAATCGTTTATAAAAATTTATTTTCTACCAGTGTCCAAAGTCTTTGTGCATAATCATCGACCTTTTCCCATTTTTTTTCGTAATATATATCACTCAGGTATTCTTTTGCTTCATCTAGTGTTTTGAAGGAATTGAGAATATTAATTGTATCATTCATTTCGGACTGACTTCCCCCGAACAAATTTTTGGAAAAAGCGATTTTATCATTCATATCCAATCGAAATTCTATATTTTTTTTAGATGGTGTAGAAACATTAGTAGCATCGGAAGAAGTAATAATATTGCTTTTAGGAGCATTTGGAGTGTTTTCCTGTATTCTTTCCAATGGGTCATCATCAAAAAGAGATTGTATAATTTTCATACCTTTTATTGGAGCAAGGTTTACTTTTTGTTCGGTATGAAAAGTATTTTCTTCTTTGTCTATTTCCGTTTTCTCAACAGAAGGAACGATTTTATTTTCAAAATCAATTATTTTTCCTCTATTTTCGGTGTTATCGGATGGGGTTTCTATGATTGTTTCAGGGACTACATCTTCTTTTATCAGTTCTGCAATAGGTTCGTCATCAATACTTTGGTTTGGTATTTCTTCAATTTCCGAATTATTGAAATGAGATTCGGAATGTATTTTTGGAGTTTCTACACTTGTCTGTACTTCTACGGTGTCCAGTGGTTCTATCTCATTCAGTTCATTATTAAAAATTACTTCTTCCAATTCTTCGTCCTCTGGTTGTGTTATATCTCCTTTGTCTATCAACATTTCATTTTCCGTTAGTGCATCTGCTTCTTGTTCAGAGGGTTGGAGTATGGATTCCGTTCTGAAAATTTCTTGGTTTTTCTCTAATAATTTAAGAAAAGAAATTCTTTCTGTTAATTTATAAAACAGTTCTTGCTTGGAGAGAAGTTCGTCTTTTGAGTTGATTTTGGATAGGCTATCCAAAATGTTTTGACATTCGAAAAATATTTTTTCTTCTAGTTCTAGTAAGTTTTGCATAATGAAGATGACTAAAAAATTCCTTAATTTTGAATTTTAATTCTTACGGCTAATTTACAAATGTTTTTAGAAAATACAATAAACCACGCAAAACAAAGTGGATGGATGGAAGTAATTTGTGGTTCCATGTTTTCCGGAAAGACAGAAGAGCTTATCCGAAGACTTCGCAGAGCCGAAATGGCAGGACAAAAAGTGGAAATTTTCAAGCCAAAAGTTGATACCAGGTATGATGAAGATGAAGTTGTATCCCACAACCATAACAAAATAATGAGTACACCGGTGGAAAGTGCTATGGAAATATTGTTATTAGGCTCTACTTGTGATGTAATCGGGATAGATGAAGCTCAATTTTTTGATGAAAATATTACAGAAGTTGCCAATCAACTTGCTAATAATGGTATAAGAGTAATAATTGCAGGTTTGGATATGGATTTTTTGGGAAGACCATTTGGACCAATGCCTTTTCTAATGGCAACAGCAGAATATGTAACCAAAGTACACGCAATTTGCAAAAAAACCGGAAATTTGGCAAACTATTCCAAAAGGACTTCCTCTGGAAAAGACCTTGTAGAACTAGGAGAAACAGATAGTTACGAAGCCGTTAGTAGAAGGGTATTTGTAGATGAAGTTTTAAATAAAGAAATATGAACTACACCATAAAAGAAATTGCAGCAATTACAAATTCAGCTTTTATAGGAGATGAAAATGTGAAAATAAAAAAAATAGCTTTCGATAGTAGAACTATTTTTTCTGTTGAAAATGTTGCATTTGTAGCCATCAATACCAAACAAAATTCCGGGGAAAAATTTATCCTATCTTCAATAGAAAAAGGAATAAAAATAATAATCGCCGAAAAAAGAACGAATTTTATAGAAGGTATTTCTTGGATATTAGTTGAAAATAGTATTGAGTTTTTACAAAAATTAGCACAATATCATCTCCAACAGTTTCCATCATTAGAAACCATAGGTATTACAGGAAGCAATGGTAAAACTATTATAAAAGAATGGTTGTTCCAATGTCTATCGGACGATTACAAAACTGTGAAAAGCCCAAAAAGTTTCAATTCACAAATAGGATTGCCAATTTCTTTGTTAGAAATTACAAAAGAACATGAAATAGGAATATTTGAAGTAGGAATTTCCCTTAAAAAAGAAATGGAAAAATTGGAGTCTATTTTCTCCCCAAAAATTGGAATTCTATCGCATATCGGTTCTGCTCATATAGAAAATTTTGACGATGAAACGGATTTAATACAAGAAAAAATTAAACTTTTCCAACAAAGTGAATTGATTATTTATAATGGCGATAATCCAATGGTTGTTTCGGAAATAAAAAAACAATTTCCGGGTAAAAAAACAATTTCTTTTGGACTGAACCATCATTGCGACATCTATATCATCAACGATTGGTCCAATTACAGTGTCGATATACAAATCTACTGTATGGGTGAAATTTTTAGTATCCCGGTACAAAAAAGAGATACCGCTACCCTATCCAATGCCTTGGCTGTAATTGCTGTTTTGAAACATCTTGGTTTTGAAAATGCTAAAATTATTGAAAAAATAAATGCTTTGAAATCCGTAGAAATGCGTTTGGAAAGTATTGAAGGAACTAATGGTAACATCCTTATCAATGATTCGTACAATCTGGATCTGGACTCTTTGATAATTGCCTATCAAGCCATTAATGAATATAAAAAGCAAAAGAAAATATTGGTAATTACAGATTTTGCAGAAGGTAAGGACAAATCTACAATCTATTCCGATGTCGTAAAAATGACCAATGAACAAAAATTCGACAAAATATTTATAATTGGAAAGGAACTATCAAAATACCAACATCTCTTTTCTACTGATACTTATACTTTTGATAATACTTCCGAACTGATTGACAATCAAAAATTTAACCAAATCCAAAATGCTATAATCTTACTAAAAGGAGCAAGAAAATTTGAAATTGAAACGCTAAAAAATTATTTGGAATTACAAAAACATGATACTGTATTAGAGGTAAATCTAAACGCAATACTCCACAATATACGAGTTCATAAATCTTTTCTAAAACCATCAACAAAAATGATGGCGATGGTAAAAGCTTATTCTTATGGTTTGGGAGGCTACGAAATAGCAGAATTTTTACAACATCATCATATAGACTATCTTGGTGTAGCCTTTGCAGATGAGGGTGTCCAACTAAGGAAAAATGGTATTACAATTCCAATTGTTGTGATGAATCCAGAGCAACATAGTTACCAAACAATTATTGATTATAATTTGGAACCCGAAATATACAGTTTTCGAGTCCTAGATTTGTTTTATGAACAACTGAAATCTGTTGGTTTTGTTGGGAAATATCCTATCCACATAAAATTGGAAACAGGAATGCACCGACTTGGTTTCAAAGAAAATGAAATCGAAAAATTAATAGAAAAACTCGATACAATGGATTTGAAAGTGATGAGTATTTTCAGCCATCTTTCTTCATCGGATATTAGTAGCGAAAAGGAGTTTACACTATCCCAAATCACAACATTCCAAAGGATTTCCGACTCATTGATGAATGGGTTAAATTACAAACCTATTCGCCATATTCTTAACTCAGCAGGAATTATTAATTATCCTGAATATCAATTTGATATGGTAAGAATTGGTATTGGTATGATGGGGATTTCGGGTGATTTATCATTTAAAAACAAACTACAAAGGGTGGTTTGTTTCAAAACTGTTATTTCTCAAATATCTAGTGTAGAGAAAAACGAATCGGTTGGGTACAATAGAAGTTACAAAACAAAAGATATAACAAAAATTGCAACAATCCCTGTAGGATATGCAGATGGTATCCCAAGATTGATAGGAAATATGGTCGGCAAAATGGGAATTAACAACCAATTAGTACCCATAATTGGCAATGTTTGTATGGATATGCTGATGCTGGATATAAGTGGGATAGAAGCAAAGGAAGGCGATGAAGTATGTATTTTTAATGGAAATCCTAGTCTGGAAAATTTTTCAGAATTTTGTAATACAATTCCTTATGAGGTATTAACCTCTATATCGAGAAGAGTAAAAAGAATTTATATAAAAAATTGATGACAAAAAAACTGATATACTGTTTTATATTTTTATTTTATATCGCTATCAATTCCCAAATTAGAGAAGGATTGGTGCTACCCAAAAATCCAAAAATAGGACTATCGCTTTCTGGTGGTGGTGCCAAAGGTTTTGCACATGTTGGAGTACTAAAAGTATTGGATTCTTTGGGTGTAAAAATAGATTATATCGGTGGTACCAGTATGGGTGCAATAGTTGGTGGATTGTACGCATCTGGATATTCTGGAAAAGAAATTGAAAAAATGATAAAAAATATCGATTTTTTTTCGGTTTTGGCTAATGAAAAAAACAGGAAAGAAGCCACTTTTTTTAACAAATCTACCGACAAATACATATTAACATTTCCAGTTAAAAAAGGAAAAATAAATATACTCCCAAAAGCCTATTCCAAAGGACAAAAAAATATATATCTACTGAAAGAACTCTTCAAAAATGTATCCAATATTGATGACTTTTCCAAACTTCCAATTCCTTTCTTTTGTGTAGCTACAAATTTGGAAAATGGTAAAGAGAAAATATTTGAAAATGGAGATTTGGCAAATTCTATAATGGCAAGTTCTGCTTTCCCTGGATTAATAGACCCTATAAAAATTGGGGACTCTTTGTATATCGATGGAGCTATCTCCCTCAACTACCCTTCTCAGCCTCTAAAAGAAAAGGGAATGGATATAGTAATTGGTGTAGATCTGAACCAAGGACTTACAGATGCCAAAAACTTAAATTCAGCAATAGATATTCTGAACCAAGTTATTGATATTAATATACAAAAAGAAACAAAAAACCAATATCAATATACGGATATCAACATCAAACCAAACCTAAAAGGATTATCTTCCATAAGCTATGACGAAAAAGATAAAATAGTAGCACTGGGTTATGAAGCTACTAATGAATACAATGAATTGCTAAAAGAACTTCCAAAAAGGCATACCAACTTTCGATTTAGTTATACAAATATATATTCTAATGTCTATAAAATAGACAGTTTGGTTTTGGAAAATAAAAATATATTCAATCAATCCTATGTAAAAGGAAAACTCGGACTGAAAATTCCCTCTTTACAAACCTATGGTAGTATTAATAAGATGATTGAAAGACTATATGCCACCAACAATTATGATTATATTTCGTATGATATTAATAATATAAACAACAAAAAGGTACTGAAAATAGATGTAGTAGAAAATGATACAAAATTTTATTTGAAATTTGGACTACATTATGACGAAATATTTCATACAGGGTTATTGATTAATGCAACCTTAAAGAGATTAATATTCAACAATTCTACCATAACATTAGATGCCATCATAGGCGACAAACCCCGCTATTATTTCAATTATTTTATAGACAATGGCTATATTCCCGGTTTAGGTGTATATTCTTCCGGAATGTCCTTTGATTTGAAAAATAAAAATGGGGACGAATTCGAAAACTGGCAATGGTTTCGAAACGAAGTCTATCTACAATCAATATGGAAAGATAAATTTGCAATTGGTGGTGGTATAAGTTTGGATAATTATCGAGCCAGAGATGTATATAATAATACAATACTAACAAAATCCTACTTCAATCCATATTTTTTCTTAAAAACAGATACACAAGACGATCCAGACTTCCCAACCAATGGAATGTTTCTTCATGCAGAAGGCAAAGTTTTGGATATACTTAATACTTCTTTGGAAAAAAAATCTTTAGAAGCAAAAGCAAATATTTCGTTAAATATTCCTTTGGATAACTTCCTTACAATTAGGTTAAAATGTTTTGGAGGATTCAGCATTGGCGATTACAAACCATATTTCTACCAATACCGATTTGGTGGTTTGTTTGAACAAAATTTAGGGAATTTTACTTCATTTTCCGGAAATTATTTTGGCGAAGAACAAACTAATAATTTCTTATCAACCTCCTTTATTATGCAAGGAAACTGGAATAAAAAATTCTTTGTAACTACCAACTACGAAATAGGAAATTCATTTGATATTATAGGTTGGAATGAGGTTTTCAAAATAAAGCAACAGGCTATTGGTATTGGATTAGGTTACAAATCTCCTTTCGGACAAATAAAGCTAAATTACAGCACAGATATTAATTTTAATAAAAAAATATTCAATGTTATATTAGGACATTGGTTTTAATGATATGATAAACTTTCACTTTGAAAACATAGAAAAACTAGATATTAACGACAAATCAATAGAATGGATAGAAAAAATTATCCAAACAGAAAATTACAAAAAGGGAGAAATTAATTATATTTTTTGTGATGATGAATATCTTTTGAAAATAAATCAAGAATATCTACAACACGACTACTATACCGATATTATAACTTTCGATTATGTGAAAGGCAAAACTGTTGCAGGAGATATTTTTGTATCTTTGCAAAGAATAAATGATAATGCTATTTCCCATAAAAAAGATTTCGATAACGAATTTCACAGAGTACTTGCACATGGAATTTTACATCTTTGTGGATACAAAGACAAAACTGAATCAGAAGAAAAACTCATGAGAAATAAAGAGGATTTCTATCTAAATTTACTTCAAAAATAGATATGTTTCACGGGAAACATTATCAAAAATAAAATTTATTTTCTAAAAATGATAACAGATATATACGATGTAATAGTCGTTGGTGGTGGACATGCTGGTTGCGAAGCTGCTGCAGCTGCTGCAAATATGGGTTCCAAAACTTTGCTAATCACTATGAATATGCAAACCATTGGACAAATGAGTTGTAACCCTGCAATGGGTGGAATTGCCAAAGGACAAATTGTAAGAGAAATAGATGCTTTGGGTGGTTATTCCGGAATAATTGCAGACGAATCTGCTATACAATTCAAAATGCTCAACTTATCCAAAGGCCCTGCAATGTGGTCTCCAAGAACACAAAATGATAGAATGTTGTTTGCTGAAAAATGGAGATTAGCACTAGAAAACACGATAAATTTGGACTTTTTCCAAGATATGGTGAAAAACTTGATCATCAAAAACAATAAAGTAGAAGGTGTTATAACTTCATTAGGAATTGAAATAAAAGGAAAATCGGTAATATTAACAAACGGAACTTTTCTGAATGGATTAATACATGTTGGAGACAAACAATTGGGCGGTGGTAGAATGGGCGAACCAAAAGCATTTGGAATAACAGAACAACTAAACACACTAGGCTTTCAATCGGGTAGAATGAAAACAGGAACTCCACCAAGAGTCGATGGAAGAAGCCTAGATTATACCAAAATGGAAGAACAAAAAGGTGATGAAAATCCACAAAAATTCTCCTATATGGATACTCCTAAACTTACAACACAAAAAAGCTGTTATATTACCTATACCAATGAAATTGTACATGAAATATTAAGAGAAGGATTCGAAAGAAGTCCAATGTTTAATGGTACAATACAAAGTATTGGACCTAGATATTGCCCAAGTATAGAAGATAAAATAAATCGTTTTGCAGAAAGAACAAGACACCAATTATTTGTAGAACCAGAAGGCTGGAAAACAATAGAAATATATGTAAATGGTTTCAGCTCGTCGCTTCCGGAAGATATACAGATAAAAGCAATGAAACACATTCCTGGATTTGAAAATGTAAAAGTATTTCGACCTGGATATGCTATAGAATACGACTACTTCCCTCCTACCCAACTAAAACATACACTGGAAACAAAGATAATAGAAAATCTATATTTTGCAGGTCAGATAAATGGTACCACAGGATATGAAGAAGCTGCTGGACAAGGACTAATTGCAGGTATAAATGCTCACCTGAAAGTCCATGAAAAACAAGAATTTATCCTTAATAGAAACGAAGCTTATATAGGTGTCTTGATAGATGATTTGATTACCAAAGGAACTGAAGAACCGTATAGAATGTTTACTTCTAGAGCGGAATACAGATTGCTTTTAAGACAAGATAATGCAGATATTAGATTAACAGAAAAATCACATCAATTAGGTTTAGCAAGTGAAGAAAGATTAAGAAAGGTAAATGATAAAATAGAAAAAAGTGAAAAATTAGAACATTTTTTAAAAGAATTATCATTGAAACCAAACCAAATCAATCCTATACTGGAAGGTAGTGAAAGCAAACCTGTTGATCAGGCGTATAGAGCTGCTCAATTTTTGACTAGACCCAATATAAATATAGAAAAGTTATGTACTATTCCCGTAATAAAAGAAGAAATAGAAAAATATTCATCTGAAATAATAGAACAAGCAGAAATAAATATAAAATACAAAGGTTATATTGATAAGGAAAATGATAATGTTGAAAAATTAAAAAGAATGGAAAATATAAAAATTCCTGAAAATTTTGATTATAAAAAATTACTCTCTCTTTCAGCTGAAGCTCAACAAAAATTATCAAATCTACAACCTACAACCATAGCACAAGCATCTAGAATTTCTGGTGTTTCTCCAGCTGATATTAATGTTTTACTGATATTTTTGGGAAGATAAATTACTAATGTTTCCCGTGAAACAATTTAAAAAAATGAAACAAATAATCTCATCAATATTGATATTATTAATAGTGTATTCGTGTACAAATTCGCTAATTTATAGAAAGTCCGAGAATGGCGATTTAATTTTTGTAGAAGCAACAAAAGATAATTTATCTGGTGCAATTGATAGAGCTACAAAAAATGATAGCAATTCACTATCCTATGATCATATTGGTATTATTGAAAAAACAAATAACAAAACCTATATACTACATAGTAGTCCAAAAAATGGAAGTGAAAAAATTGGTCTGAATAAATTTATTAGAAAACAAGGGCGATTACATAAAAAACTTGCTTTATACAGATTGAAAGATAAAAACTGTAGTAACAAGGCTGTAACAATAGCAAATACAATGTTGAACAAACCTTATAATTTTAGCTACATACAAAATGATAATTCCTATTATTGTTCGGATTTTGTAGAAAGAGCTTTTAGAAATTGCAATGTCTTTGACCTTCAACCTATGAATTTTAAAAATCTGAAAACAGGAGAAATTGATGAATATTGGATAGATTATTATAAAAATTTAAAAATGAAAGTTCCGCAAGGTTTACCGGGTACCAACCCAAATGCAATGTCTAGAAATAAAAAATTAAATGTAGTAATAATAGAAAGATGAAAATAAAAGATTTTTTCCTAAGCCAAGAAATATTTGAGATAAAAGAAACAGATATAAAAGGAATTTATAAAACCTCTCCTACTCCACCAGATTTAGAAAAATATTATGAAAGTGAAAAATATATTTCACACCATCAAGATGCAAATTCTTTGAAAGAAAAAATATACAAATTCGCACAATCATTTAATCTTAACTATAAAAGAAATATTTTAGCAAAGATAACCTTTCAGAATGCAAAGGTATTGGACTATGGCTGCGGTGCAGGTGAGTTTCTCAAATATATAGAAAATGATGTTCAAACTTTTGGCTTCGAACCTTCAAAAGATGCTAGAAAATTTGCTGAACTAAAAACTATAAAAACAAAATTTGTAGATAATATTGAAACTATTGAAAATGAATCATTAGATGTGATAACCTTGTGGCATGTTTTCGAACATATAGAAAATCAAAAAGAAATATTGGATATTTTCTATTCTAAATTAAAAAAAGATGGTTCGTTGATAATTGCTGTTCCTAATTGCTCATCTTATGATGCAAAATATTACAAAGAATATTGGGCAGCTTATGATGTACCAAGACATATATTTCATTTTTCAAAAAATGGAATGACCCAACTAATGAATAACAATTTTTGGAAACTAGAAAAAATTAAACCATTACTATTGGATTCGTATTATATTTCTATCCTGAGTGAAAAGTATAAAAAAAATCCACTTTTTTGGCTAAAAGGTGGATTAATCGGAGCTATTTCTAACTTTAAAGCATCAAAAACCGGAGAATTTTCTAGTTTGATATATATTATCCAAAAAAAATAGAAAACAGAAATTTACCCTATTTCTGCAATCGAATTTTCCAGCAAAAACCAAAAAAAAGAAATCCAACTTTGGATTTCTTTTTGTATTAATAATATTTATAAAAAACTAATTATTGATTGCAGCAACTCCTGGTAATTCCAACCCTTCCAAACTTTCCAACATTGCACCACCTCCGGTAGATACATAGGAAACTTTTTTATCATATCCAAATTGTTTTACAAAGGCAACACTATCTCCTCCACCAACTAATGAAAAAGCACCTTGTTTGGTAACAGCTTCAATTGCTTTTCCAAGAGCAATCGTTCCTCTTGCAAAATTAAGCATTTCAAATACTCCAGCAGGTCCATTCCAAAGAATAGTTTTTGAATTTAATAAAACATCATGGAAAATTGCATTAGACTTAGGACCAACATCTAGTCCCATCCAACCTTCCGGTATTTGGTATATATCACATTCTTCAGATTTGGCATCAAAACTAAATTTGTCAGCAATAATAGTATCTACAGGTAAATATATGTTTACAGCGTGGGATTTGGCTTTTTCTAAAATTTCCAATGCAAGTTGCATTTTGTCTTCCTCTACCAAAGAATTTCCAATGCGACCTCCAAGAGCTTTTATAAAAGTAAAAGCCATACCTCCACCAATAATAAGATTGTCAATAGCAGGTAATATATTTTCGATAATCGTAATTTTAGATGAAACTTTGGAACCTCCAATAATAGCGGTAACAGGTTTTTCTCCTTTGTGTAATACTTTTTCTATTGCAAATAATTCTTTCTCCATCAGTAAACCGAAAAATTTAGTTGAAGGAAAAAATTGTGCAATTACAGATGTAGAAGCATGAGCTCTATGAGCAGTTCCAAAAGCATCATTCACATACACATCTCCTAAACTTGACAATTCTTTTGCAAAATCTACATCTCCATTTTCTTCTTCTGCATGAAATCTTAAATTTTCTAATAATAATATCTCTCCTGGAAGTAGATTTTTTGCTTTTTCTTTAGCATCATCTCCAATACAATCTTTGGCAAATATAATCTTTTGTCCGACAACTTTTTCTATTGCCGAAACTATATGTTTCAAAGAAAATTCATCACTTACCTTACCTTTTGGACGACCAAGGTGTGAGAGTAACACAACGGAACCTCCGTCCTTCAATATTTTGTCAATAGTTGGTTTTGCAGCAACAATTCTTGTATTGTCAGTTACATTTAAAAGGTTATTTTGAGGGACATTGAAATCAACTCTTACTAATACTTTTTTGTCTTTACAATTGAAATTTGAAATAGTTTTCATTTAAAATTAAATTATGAAATTGGGATTAATAATTTTTACAAATTTACAATTTCAAAAACACTTAAAAAAATTAAAATTTCAAATTTTCCCACATCAATAATCAATCAGCAATATCAACTTTTTTTTAAATTTTATAAATAGAAAACTGTTGTTATATGTTGAGTATTGTTAGTTATGCGGATAACTTTATTCATATTATTTTCAGCATTTAATATAAAATAACTAACAGGCTTATCAACATTATAATTTGTTTTAAATCAATTCATTAGCTTATTAATTAATAATTATGGATAAATTTGTTTTTATCAAAATATTAGTAGAGTTATCGTAGAAAAAATGACTATTGCTTGACAATATTTTTTAAAAAATACTTGCTGTTTTATTGTTAAATATTTTTCATTATTAAATTTTTTTGAATTACAAAAGAATTAGTTTGCATCAGTTTTCCACATCTTTTATTTTGGTTATCCATATTGTTTTTGGTTTTTTGTTAATTTATTTATATACAATACCTTATAAATTTTATTATTTTACAAATTATTTATAATCAATCATTAACAATATTTATTTTACATTTTATTTTGTGGATAATTATTATTTCATTGAAAATTAATCATTTATATTATTTTAAATTATTTGAGTTGAATTATTTATTTGTACAAATTTTGTAAAAAAATCCCGAAGTGATTAAAAATTTTTAGATTATTTTTGTTGAATAATAAAATTTAAAATGAAAAAAATTGCTATCGCTTGTGATCATGCTGGTTTTGAATACAAAGAATATTTGAAAACCCAATTGATGAATGATTA
>JAFDZJ010000071.1 GCA_018266965.1 Bacteroidota bacterium | reverse complement strand
TCGGTCTTTTGGAATATCGATATAGACTATCCCAGGAATGGGACTCCAATACATTTTATTGAAAATATCGTGTGAAAGCATTGTCCCTTCTCCAACAATCCTAATTCTAGAAATCGAGTTTTTCAAACCTTTAATAGCAATAGGTCCAGTAGGATTTCCTTCAACAAAAAGATAGAGGGTTTGCTTATCTTGGGACAAGGCAGACATACCTGAATAATGTCCCGAAGGCAACCCTTTTTGAGTATTGGTTAGTGCTTCTGCGTTTTTAGAAATCCATTGTCTAGTCTCCGAATTTTCATTTTCAAATTTTGGTAAATGAGCAATATTTCCATCGGCAGAAATACCAGAATTGTCTAATAAATTATTCCCTTTGTCCAATTCATAAGCTAACTGATAAACCGCCTGTTGAGTGTTTTTGTTTTGTAAAATTCGCGAAAGAGCTGTTGTTGTTTTGGGTAGGGTAGAGAAAAGACTCAAAGGCTCGTGAAATTCCAAATCCAAAACGGTAACATCTGGATCAAAATTTATACTGGAAATATCCAATTGTACATTTCCTAAATTATCTTGTGTAAAAGGAATTTTTTCATGGTTAATATCTGCCGTTCTCACTTGGGAGATTTTAGATTGTATCCCATAAAGATAAGCAACACTTTTCTTTTCTTCTAAATATAGGAAAAGATGCTTGTCATCACTAGAAATAGCGGATTTTCCTTTGAAATATTCTGTTTCTATCCCTCTTTTGGTTTTGTAAATTGCATTGGGATATTTGGAAGTCCATTTTCCTAGATTTTTCAATATATCAATCTGTTGTTCGGGAATTGTACCATCTTCTTTGGGACCAATATCTAGCAACAGATTGCCTCCCATTGCTACAACATCTGCCAAAGTTCTCACAATCATATTAGGACTTTTGTAGTGCAAATCGTAAGGTTGGTATCCCCAAGAGTCGTTCATAGTGTAGCAAAGTTCCCAATATTTGGAAGCGGGTGCTATCACAGGGATTCCTTGTTCCGGAGTTTCGTAATCTCCAAAATGATTGAGTCTGGAATTAATAATAATGTTGGG
Organism: Bacteroidota bacterium; assembly: GCA_018266965.1. Taxonomy (GTDB): domain Bacteria; phylum Bacteroidota; class Bacteroidia; order Flavobacteriales; family Weeksellaceae; genus Amniculibacterium. The sequence goes on along the minus strand of JAFDZJ010000071.1, from coordinate 7,757 downwards.
GTTGTGCTGTTGTAATTGTTGCAGTGTTTCTTTGGATTTCCATTCTTGGGCATTGTGTTCCCAATCTCCATCAAACCAATACAAATCCGGTTGGTAACGAGTGGAAAGTTCTTTTAGTTGTTGTTGGTAATAGCTTGTAAAAAGATTCCATCTTTCGGGGTTTTGCAATAGGTTGTATCTTTTGTTAGTTTTAGTTTCTATGTCATAGTTTGGGTAACTCCAATCTGGAAGAGAAAAATAAAGTCCAGTTTTCAGTCCGGATTTTTTCAGAGATTGCACAAAAGGTGTGAGAACATCTTTTTGTGCTTTTGCATTTTTTGCAATTGTAGTAGATTGTGGAGCTTTGGAGTCCCAAAGTGCAACGCCATCATGATGTTTTGTTGTGATAACTGCATATTTTGCACCAGAATTTTTGATCTGTTCTACCCAAAGATTTGGTTGATAATTTCTAGCCGTAAATCCTTGGAGTTGTTTCATGTAATTATCATGGCTAATGTAATTATTGAAAAAAGACCAAGATTCGGCAATTCCGTTTACCGAATAAATTCCCCAATGGATAAAAATCCCCAATTTAGCTTCCTGAAACCACTGCATTTTTTCATCATTCGTTTTTATTTCTTGGGCAAATGAGCTAGAAAAAAAAGTCATTAACGCAAATATAAAGGCTATTTTGGTATTTGTTTTCATTACTTACAATTTGGACAAAATTACCAAAAAAAATGATAGTAAATCGAAAAACACCTTCTCTTAGCTAATGCTTCAAAATATAATGTAGGTTATATTTTTTTTTTGTAATTCAGCTAAAATATCAATAAAAAATTTTATCATGAAAAATATCGCTTTAATAATTTTAATATTTTGTTCTGCCTCATTCTTTAGCCAAAACAATTTTGATTATCTTAAATCATGGGTATAATACAGGTTTATGATAAAGATTCTTTGTTAAAGAATTTTAAAATCATTGTAAAGTAATATTTTACAATCTCTTTTAGGCAAAACTTTCCATAAAGAACTCAGCGAAAATTAATGTATATTTGCAGACTTTAAAATTAACAATGAAATACGCAAATAACATCCTTGAAACCATTGGAAATACACCTTTAGTTAAACTAAACAAAGTATTGGGCGAAGATTTCCCTGCTTTGGTATTAGCAAAGGTAGAAACTTTCAACCCTGGAAACTCTGTAAAGGACAGAATGGCTCTGAAAATGATAGAAGATGCAGAAAAAAATGGCAACTTACAACCCGGAGGAACAATTATCGAAGGAACCAGTGGAAATACAGGAATGGGATTGGCATTGGCAGCAATTGTAAAAGGCTACAAATGTATTTTTGTAACCAATAGCAAACAGTCCAAAGAAAAATGCGATATACTAAGAGCAGTGGGTGCCGAAGTTATTGTTTGTCCCACTGATGTAACTCCCGATGATCCACAATCCTATTATTCAGTTTCCCGTAGATTGGCAGAGGAAACGGAAAATAGTTGGTATGTAAACCAATACGATAATTTATCTAACAGACAAGCACATTACGAACAAACTGCACCAGAAATTTGGGAACAAACCGAAGGAAAAATTACCCATTTTTTGGTTGGTGCTGGTACTGGTGGTACTATTACAGGTTGTGGTAAATTTTTTAAAGAGAAAAATTCCAATATCAAAGTTTTGGGTGTAGATACTTTTGGCTCGATATTGAAAGAGTATCATGAGACAGGAGAATTTCACCCGGATCACGCTTATACCTATATTACCGAAGGAATTGGCGAAGATATTATCCCACAAAATTATGATATGTCTGTAATCGATCATTTCGAAAAAGTAACCGATAAAGATGGTGCAATATATGCCAGAAAATTAGCCAAAGAAGAAGGAATTTTTTGTGGATATTCCGCAGGTAGTGCTATGGCTGCTTTGGTGCAAATGAAAAATAAATTTACCAAAAATGATGTTATAGTTGTTTTACTTCATGACCATGGTTCCAGATATGTTGGTAAAATATACAACGACGATTGGATGAGAGAACAAGGATGGTTGGATTAATTATAAATTTCCTCATCATGTAAAATAAAAAAGCCAACTTTCAATAGTTGGCTTTTCTTTCATCTTTGTGTTATAGTACTTGAAAAAAATCTTATGACAAAGGTAGATGCAATCATGATATAGAAACAAGGGGAAAAACACCCTTTTTGAAATTGATTTTAATTTATTTTTGTAGATTTACATTTCAAAATTATTTCAATGACCAATTCATTAATTTCCGAATTTGATACTCCGTATCAGACACCGCCTTTTCATACGATTACTAATAAAGATTTCTTACCTGCAATACAATTTTGGATACAAAAAACTGAATTGGAAATCGATGGTATAGCCAATTTGCCAGTTGCTGCCAACTTCAAAAATACCATAGAAGCACTCGCTTTTGCTGGGCAGAAATTGGATGTGGTATGCAAGATTTTTTTTAATCTAAATTCGGCCGAAACTAATGATGAATTACAAAAATTAGCATTAGAAATTACACCTATACTTACCGAACACGCTGCTAAAATTAGTCAAAATGAAAAACTTTTTCAAAGAATAAAAATTGTTTTTGATGAAAAAGAAAAAATGCTCTTGTCCGAAGAACAATCGATATTACTTTCCGAAACCTACAAAGGATTTGTAAGAAATGGAGCTTTGCTAAATTCTGAAAATAAAGAAATTTTAAAAAAAATAGAATTGGATATTTCGCTCAATTCCCTAGAGTTTGGACAAAATGTTCTTGCGGCAACCAATTCTTACTACAAGCATATCGAAAATATTGAAGAATTGCAAGGTGTCCCGGAAAATGTCTTGCAACAATACGCCACCGAAGCAAAAAACAAAGGATTGAAAGGCTGGGTAATTACTTTGCAATATCCTAGCTATATCCCTGCAATGACCTATCTGGCTAATAGAAAACTACGAGAGGAATTGTCTTTGGCAAACGGTAGAAAATCTTTTGACGGAGATAAATATGATAACCAAAATATCATCAAAAAAATTGTTAATTTAAAACAAAAAAAAGCAGAAATCCTAGGATACGAAAGCTATGCCCAATTTGTGTTGGAAGAAAGAATGGCAAAATCGCCAGACAAAGTGTTTAGTTTTCTTAATGAATTACTAACAAAAGCCAAACCTTTTGCAGATAAAGAAATTTCAGCTCTGAAAAATTTAGCAAAAGAAGATGGTATTACGGATTTGCAAAGTTATGATCATGCTTATTATGCAGAGAAACTAAAAAAATCCACTTTTGATTTGAATGATGAAGAATTGAAACCCTTTTTTCCGTTGGAACAAGTAGAAAAAGCAGTCTTTGACTTGTCTGAAAAACTTTTTGGTATTCAGTTTTCCGAAAGAACAGATATTGACAAATACCACCCCGATGTGAAAACCTATGAAGTGTCCGAAAATGGATCCTTCAAAGCAGTTTTATTCGTGGATTATTTCCCGAGAGAAGGCAAAAGAGCGGGTGCTTGGATGACAAGTTACAACAATCAATTTCAATTATTAGGAGCCAATCATAGACCTCATGTATCAATAGTTTGCAATTTTTCTAAACCTACAGATGGAATACCTAGTCTATTGACTTTCCAAGAAGTTACCACACTCTTTCACGAATTTGGACACGCTCTGCATGGGATGTTGGCAAACACCATTTATCCAAGCCTTTCCGGAACTTCCGTAAAATGGGATTTTGTAGAATTGCCTTCGCAGTTTTTAGAGAATTTTTGTTTTGAAAAAGATTTTCTGAAATCCTTTGCCAAACACTATGAAACCGGAGAAATATTAGCTGATGAGAAAATTGAAAAACTCGAAAAATCCAAAAACTTTATGGAAGGCTATCAAACGATGAGGCAGATTGGATTTGGTCTTTTGGATATGGCATATCATACTAATCCTGGAGAAATATCAAGTATAAAAGATTTTGAAGATGAACAATTGCACAAAACTACTCTCTACCCAATCAATCCGCTTACCAGTATGAGTGCAACATTTTCTCATATTTTCCAAGGTGGATATTCTGCTGGTTATTATTCTTACAAATGGGCAGAAGTATTAGATGCAGATGCTTTTTCTTATTTTCAAGAAACAGGGGTTTTTAATCCAAATACAGCAGCGAAATTCAAGATATTACTTTCATCGGGTGGATCCAAGGAACCATTGGAATTGTACAAAGATTTTTGCGGTAGAGAACCGAAAATAGAAAGCCTCCTCGAAAGAGCTTTTGGAGAAATTTAGTTATTTCCATACCAGTTTGTGTATTATAAGTAAAAAGAGGGTTGAATTTTATTTTGATGTCTTGGGTTGTCTCAATCAAAATTCAAAAATGATTAAAAGTATCGAGTCTTGAAATAACATTCGCCGATTCCATTAAAAAAAAATAAAAATATGAAGCCCACGGTTTAAACCGTGGGCTTTTAGTTCTTTTGTTTGGCTAAGCCGAAAATTCGTTTTCAAGGCAAAGGAACAATATTTTTAAAATCACTAACTTATAAAATTACAAATGCGAACACCTTGACAACAATTAAAAAAAATTACAATTGTACCATTTCGGTAATTTCTACACCATAACCAGAAACCATTGGTTTGCTATTTGGATTTTGGCTTATTACTCGAAATTTGTTGATGCCTAATTTTTTCAAAATCTGTGTTCCTATTCCATATTCCATATAGTTGGCAGCTATTGTTGGTCTTTGTGCTTGTCCATCTTGGTAATTCAGGAATTGTTGCAGTTTTCTCATTGTGTTTTCGGCATTGGAAACATTATTTATAAATATCATTGCACCTTTTCCTTCTTGATTTATTTTTTGGGCTACTTTTTCCAAAAGTTGAGTTTCGCCATTGGTAAATCTGCTCAATACATCAAAATACGCTGAAGAACTTTGGACTCTCACTAATACCGGTTCTCCAATTTCCCAATTTCCTTTGGTAAAAGCAAAATGAATTTGGTCTGTATGTTCTTCTTGGAAAGCGTGGAATAGAAATTCTCCAAAGTGGGTTTTTACTTTTCTCTCTTCTATTTTGTGTACTAAATCTCCTTTTTTTAGTTGATAATCTATTAAATCTTCTATGGAAATTATCTTTAAATCTAATTTTTTTGCTAATTCCATCAGCTCTGGAAGTCTTGCCATGGTACCATCATCATTCATGATTTCGCAAATAATTCCGCCTTCTTTTAGTCCTGCCAATTTGGTAAGGTCGGTAGCAGCTTCTGTATGACCAGCTCTTTTTAGTACGCCACCAGATTTTGCACGAAGAGGGAAAATGTGTCCCGGACGCATGAAATCCGTGGGTTTGGTTTTTTCGTCCATTAGTGCGGCTATGGTTTTGGCTCTGTCGCTTGCGGAAATTCCTGTGGAAACTCCTTCTCCTAACAAATCTATCGAAACTGTAAAAGCGGTTTCTTTGGGGTCGCTGCTTCTGCTTACCATTACTTCTAGACCGAGTTCGTCGCATCTTTTTTCAGGTAGTGGAGTGCAGATAAGTCCTCTACCGTGGATGGTCATGAAATTGATGATTTCCGGAGTTACCAATTCTGCGGCGGAAAGGAAATCGCCTTCGTTTTCACGATTTTCATCATCAACAACAATTATTATTTTACCATTTTTCAGGTCTTCTATTGCTTCTGGTATTGTATTTAGTTTGAAATCTGACATTTTTTTTGTAAAATTTTTGCAAAGATACGCTTTAAGATTGATTTTTGTTGTGATCGAAATAGACCCAAAGTAATCGTATTTCTCCAAAATCAAAATCTTTTGGGAGTTTGGATTTCCATTCGGTAAGGTTTTCACAAGAAGTTGTGCTGTGTAATTGTTGGAAAACTTCTATTTTTTCTGGGACAATAATTCGTTTCAATTCTTCCATGGAAAGTGTTCCTGCTTCCGCAAATTTAGCAAAATGTCCAATAACAGTTGCGTTTACAATTCCTCTTTCTTTGGCAATATCGGTGATGGATTTTCCCTCTTGGAAAAGTCGCCAAGAGATAATATGCGTTGGTATTTTTACTGTTTTTAGCGTTTCTTCTTCACTTTTTACCTCTGTTTTCACTAATGGTTTTTCTAATAAATGAAGGTTTTTCAAATTGTCCAAATAATCCATCAAATCATCTAATATTGTTTTCAGGTCTTCGTTGTAGCCCTTCATACCTTTCACTCCTTTTGTTTCTGCATACAAATCTTTCAGTGGGACGAATATTTTCTCACGGATATTTTTTAGGAAAAACTGTGTAGCACCTTGTGTTTTTTCTTCTATTGTTTCCCAATTTTCAGTACCATGAATATATTTTTTAACCATTTGTAACAATATTTTTTCATATTTTTTGAAAATGTTACTGAGGTTTTCTCCATCGGTTTTTAGTGTGGTGTACATATTTTGTACTTTTAGTTTGTCTGGAAGTTGAGCATTTCTGGTATGTAGATTCCATTCGTCAATTGCATTTTTCAGCCAAGTACAATCTGTTTTCTGTAGTACTTTTTGTATGGCAAAATCATATTTTTCGGCTTCTAATATTTCTTCTATTTTATCATTGGCGTTGGTTTCCGATTGGAAGTTTCCGATCCTGCTGTCCGAAAATATAACTTCTGGCGTTATTTTGGATTTCAAGACAATACCTTCCAAAGTCCTACATCTGGAAAGTGCAACATATACTTGTCCGGAGGCGAAAGAACTTCCTGCATCTATTATTAATTTGTCAAAAGTAAGACCTTGCGATTTGTGTATAGTAACTGCCCAAGCCAATCGGATAGGGAATTGCTCGAAACTGCCGATTACTTCTTCTTCAATTTTTTTATCTTTTCCTAGGGTATATTTTTTTTGCTCCCAAACTTCTCTTTTTAGTTGGTAATTTTCGCTACCATTTTCTATGTTTACCCATATTTCACCATCATTAATCTTCGTTATTTCTGCTAATTTGCCATTGTAATATTTTTTTTCTCCACTAACATCGTTTCTTATGAACATGACTTGTGCACCTGGTTTCAGTTCCAATACTTCATCATTTGGGTATTGGTTTTCCTTGAATTCGCCAGTTATTTTAGCATTAAATTTTTTTAATTCTCCAGAGAGTTCTTTCAATTTTTTTTGGTTGATGTCATCTGCCATCTTATTGTGAGAGGTAAGATATACAAAAGCCTCATCTTTCGGTTCAAAGTTTGGGAGGTATCTTTTGTTGAGTTCATCAAAATCTATTTCATAGGGATTACCTTCTCTTATTCCGTTCAGTATTTTCAGAAACTTCTCATCTTTTTGTCGATATACTTTCGTGAGTTCTACGGTTATTAGGGGTAGTTCTTTTAGGGCTAAACTATCAAAAAAGAAAGGAGAATTATAATATTTTTTCAAGATATGCTCATCTCTTACCACAGGAGGTAGTTGTTGCAAATCTCCTATGAATAGCATTTGTACACCTCCAAATTTTGCGGGATTCCTTCTAACCGTTCTTAAGGATAGATCCATCATATCCAGTACATCGGCTCTTAACATTGACACCTCGTCTATGATGACGATTTCTATCTCCCGGAGTAATTTTTTTTTATCTTTTCGGTATCGAAAATGTTGAGCCAAATCCACAATATTATTCCCCAAATTGCTATCAATTCTTTCTAAAGTTGGCAAAAATGTCCGAAGTGGTAACCCAATCATAGAGTGTATGGTTACGCCACCAGCATTGATTGCAGCGATGCCTGTTGGAGCTACTACAATATATTTTTTTTTTTGGTTTTGGTAACAAATTCATTG
>JAFDZJ010000070.1 GCA_018266965.1 Bacteroidota bacterium | reverse complement strand
TGAAAGAAGTTTTGGGTCATGATGATGTTGCAGTGATGATAGAAGCTGACCATCTTTGTGTGGCTTCTAGAGGGATTTGCGATACCAATTCGGCAACGGTAACTTCTAGTTTTTCCGGAGCTTTTGAAACCGACAAACACCAAAACGAATTTTTATCGTATATTTATAATCAAAAATAAAACATCATGTCAACTATAGTAAAAGTAAAATCTGTAGAGCATCTTACCCACGATGTTATACATTTAACACTAGAAAAACCCGAAGGTTTGGTTTACACTCCAGGACAAGCGGTGGATATTTCCATCAACAAACCATGTTGGGAAGATAAGAAAACTTGTTTCACCTTTGTTTCTTTACCCGAGGAAAATCAAATTGAGTTCGTTATCAAAACTTATCCTTCACATCAAGGAATTACCAACGAATTACTTTCCGTAAAACCCGGAGACGAAATTTCAGTTTATAAACCATTTGGCGATATTCATTTCAAAGGAGAAGGGATTTTTATTGCCGGAGGTGCCGGTATTACTCCATTTCTTGCAATTCTGAAAGACCTTAAAAAACAAAATAATTTAGGGAAAAACAAATTGATTTTTGCCAATCGTTCCAAAGCAGATATTATTATGGAAAATCATTTTAATGATTTACTGGGCGAAAAATTCATCAACATCCTTTCCGATGAAGAACTGGAAGGTTATGAACACGGTTATGTTTCCCAAGAATTAATTCAAAAACATCAAGAACCAACTCTGAAATTCTACTATCTCTGTGGTCCGCCTCCGATGATGAATGCAGTAGAAAAACATCTCGCAGCACTCGGTATTCCAGCAGAATATATCGTGAAAGAAGGATTTTGATTTTTTTTAGAAGTTAGAAATTAGAGATTAGAAACTAGAGATTAGAAGTTAGAAACTAGAAACTAGAAAACTTGTCTCGTCCTCAGACGAGATTAAAAGAAAGAGGAAAGTCACCTTTAAGACTTGCCAACTTTAACTCCATAACCTCATAACTTCTTAACCTTATAACTTCTTAACCTCATAACCTCATAACTTCATAACGTTAAAACTCCATAACCTCTAACTTCTAACTTCTAATCTCTAACCTCTAACAAAAAATTATGAAAAAATACGCATTAGTTACCGGAAGTGGCGACAGAATAGGAAAATCAGTTGCTTTGCATTTGGCAAAACAAGGATATTCTTTGCTTTTACATTATAATTCTTCGGTGGAAAAAGCTGAAAAAGTGAAAGCCGAAATTCTAAATTATGGTGTAGATGCAGAAATTTTCCGAGCTAATTTTCTTGAAGACAATGATTATTATAAACTTTTAACTGACTTTAAAAACAAAGGAATAACACTAGAAATTTTGGTAAATTGTGCTTCGGATTTTAGACCTTCAAATTTTCAAGACGAAGGAAAAGAGCTGTTAGAAAAAGAACTAAAAATAAATTTTGAAAATGCCTATCTCTTAACCAAAGCTTTTGCAAAAGTATATGACAAAGGAATAATCATCAATTTTATAGATACCAAAGTTGCCAAAAACCATACGGTACATTTGGATTATTTGCTCAGTAAAAAACTTTTAAAAGAATTTACCAAAATAGCAGCTGTAGAATTGGGTCCGAATTTCAGGGTTTGTGGAATTGCTCCCGGTCTTATCTTACCACCGGTAGATAAAGACGAAAATTACTTGCTCAATTTAGCTCAAAATATTCCACTGAAAACCATAGGAAATTTGGAAGAAATCAACAAAGCTTTGCAATTCATAATTGATAGTTATTTTTTTACCGGACAAATATTATATATCGATGGTGGCGAACATTTGATTTAAAATTTAAAAGTGATGTGGTTATGAAGTGATGTGGTTATGAACTTAAATTGTAAAAAAAAAATCATATGTAGATGTTTATTGTTTTCATTTGTCATTTCGTTATTCTACGAGATAAGTTATGCAAACCTAACGAAGTGGTTTGACATAGTCAATCGTTCATCTTTATTTGGTTTTGCATTTAGCTAATCATAGCGATTTCATAACTGTACATAACCTCATAACTCCATAACCTCATAACCTCATAACTCCAACTCATGAAAACACTTTCCACTGTAAAAATAGAAAACCTCCGACTGAGGTCATATATTGGTTTTATCGATTGGGAAAAAGAAAAATTACAAGATGTAGTTATTTCCTTTTCTTTTAAATACGACACTTCTCTGGCAAGTGAAACCGATGATGTACAATATGCTGTGGATTATAAAAAATTGACCAAAAAGATAATTTCAATGGTTGATAACCAAAGTTTTCATCTTATAGAAGCTTTGGCTGAAAAAATATATCAGTTTATCTTTTCCTATTCTTCAGCGATTCAAAATATAGAAGTGAAAGTAGAAAAACCTCATGCTCTTCGTTTTGCAGATAATGTCTTGGTGAGTATTTCTTCAGAAGACCGTTACAATTCGGCAATTATTGCTTTGGGTTCCAATATTAATCCCGAAGAAAATTTTGAAAAAGCATTATCCGAACTTCAAAAAATAGGAATCATCACCCAACGAAGCGAATTTATCTTTACCAAAGCTTTGAAATTTGAAGACCAACCAGACTTCTTGAATGGAGCTATCTTTCTACAGACTAAAAAAACTCTTTCCGAACTGAAACTTTTATTAAAACAAATAGAAGCCGTGTTAGGAAGAGTAAGAACTGAAAATAAAAATGCTCCCAGAACAATAGATTTGGATGTAACCACCTATAATGGTTTTTTAATAGACCAAGAAATTTCGGACTTTCCTTTTTTAGAAAAGTTTGTCAATAAATTCATGAATTATTCTTAATGTACTTGTTGTGCATTTAGAGAATATTTTACGCAATGACGCAATAAGTTTATTTTTAATGGTGTAATGTTCTTATGACGCAAAACTATAACGATTGTTAAAATTAAAAATCTTCTATTTTTTTTTCGTCATTTCATTGGTGCATTTTATATTTTGCATCTTAGCGTATGATATTCATTTCCAATAATTTAATTTATAATTATAAATACACAAAAGGTTTTAAATATAAATTTATACAACAAAAAACAAAATAGAACTTTCAAATATTATTTGTTAGACTATTCTAACAATTGTATATTTGTACAATGAAATCTCCATGGCGAAGAAAAAATCACAACCAATCCTTATCCGAATCTCATTCAACTATTGCGGTACCTGCAACAGGTAATTTTTGGAAAAAACTTTTTGCATTTGTAGGTCCTGGACTTATGGTGGCAGTAGGATATATGGATCCTGGAAACTGGGCAACTGATATTGCAGGAGGCTCACAGTTTGGTTATTTACTATTGTCTATCGTGTTGATTTCTAATATTTTTGCCATGGTACTGCAACATCTTTCTTTGAAATTAGGGATTGTTACCGAAAGAGATTTGGCACAGGCTTGTAGAGATCATTTTTCTCCTAGGGTGAATTTTATATTGTTGGTTTTGTGCGAAATTGCCATTGCAGCTTGTGATTTGGCAGAGGTTATAGGTTCCGCAATTGCACTAAATTTGCTTTTTGGCATTCCTCTTTCTTGGGGAATTGTAATTACAATAATTGATGTTTTTATAATTTTATTTTTACAAAACAAAGGATTTCGTTGGTTAGAAGCAATGGTAGGAGTGCTGATATTCACTATTTTTGGTTGTTTTTTATACGAAATTATCCTCAGCAAACCAGAGATATTCCCATTGTTGCAAGGGTTACTTCCTCAAAAAGAAGTTATTACCAATCCATCTGCACTTTATATTGCCATCGGAATTTTGGGAGCAACAGTAATGCCACATAATTTGTATTTGCATAGTAGTATAGTACAAACTAGAGATTATAAAAGAACAAATAAAGGAAAACGAGAAGCAATAAAATTTGCAACTATTGATAGTACGGGTTCATTATTCATAGCTTTTTTCATCAATGCAGCTATCCTTATTGTTGCGGCAGCAACTTTTCATACCACAGGAAACAGTCAGATTGCTGAGATTACAGATGCTCACAAAATGCTTACTCCTATCCTAGGAACTAGTTTGGCGAGTGTTTTTTTTGCTATTGCACTTTTGGCTTCCGGACAAAACTCTACGCTTACAGGTACTTTGGCAGGACAGATTGTAATGGAGGGTTTTCTAAATTTAAAATTGAAACCTTGGCTCCGAAGACTTATTACCAGACTTATTGCAGTAATCCCCGCATTGGTAGTTACCTTGGTAATGGGCGAAAAAGGAACTGCAGAATTGTTGGTTTTGAGCCAAGTTATTTTGTCCATGCAATTGAGTTTTGCAGTTGTGCCATTGGTTATGTTCACAAGTGATCAACTGAAAATGGGAAAATTTGTAAACAAACCTCTTCTAAAATGGACCAGTTGGATAATTTCAGGAATAATTATTATTTTGAATATCGTTCTTTTGTACCAAACTTATAGTTAGTTGGGCTGATTTCACCAATACGGGTAAGGTTTAATTATTAAAATATTTTGTAAAGATTACAATATACAAACTTTATAAAATACAAACAGATTCTAACTTTTCGATTGCCAAAGTCGAGTAAAAACAATAAAATCCTCTACCGACAACTCTTCTGCTCTCTTGTCCAAAAACGGATGACCTATAATATGTTCAGGAATAATTAGAGATTTTAGAGCATTTGAAAGTTTTTTCCTCCTTTGATTAAAACCTGTTTTTACAATATTTTTGAAAAGTACCTCATGACCTATCAATCCTTCTTTTGGATTTCTAAGCATTTGTATTACACCAGATTTTACTTTTGGAGGAGGGTTGAATACATTTTCGTGTACAGTGAATAGATATTTCACATCATAATAAGCTTGTACCATAACCGACAAAATACCGTAATCTTTAGTCCTAGGTACGGCAGATGTTCTCTCGGCAACCTCTTTTTGAAACATACCAACCATTTCCGGAATTAATGAAAAATTATCTATAATTTTAAATAATATTTGAGATGATATATTGTATGGAAAGTTACCTATAATTGCAGTTTGTTGAAGATTAAAAATAGAAAAATCTACTTTTAAAAAATCTCCAACAAAAGTATCATCAATAATTTTATCATAATTACTTTTCAAAAAAGCAATCGACTCATTATCTATTTCGGCTAAAAACAATTTTTGAGGTTTTTGCAATAGATATTTTGTTAGCACTCCTGTTCCAGGACCAACTTCCACAATATTTTCATAACCTGTTCCGGACAATCCTTCTACAATTTTCGATGCTATATTTTCATCTGTAAGAAAATGTTGTCCTAAATGTTTTTTTGCTTTTACAGTCATAGTGGTATTTATTGGAAGTTTCGGTAATTAAAAATTTAAAAAAAACAAAAGTTTATGATTTCATTAACAATGATTTTTATAGAAACCGTGGCAAATTTCGGAAGTTTTTTTCTATTTTAGCCAAAAATTTTTGATAGAATGGCAAATACTGCAGAAGATTTCAATAAAAAAAGACTCAGATCCAGTAACATTACGGTAGTTATTAGTATATCCTTGGTGCTTTTCTTGGTAGGTTTAATCGGTTTGATATTGATAAATGCTCAAAAATATTCGGATTATCTAAAAGAACAATTAGTGGTAAATGCTTATTTTGATGATAATTATGACCCGAAAGACTCTGCGAAAGTTTCCAAAATCGAGCTTGAAGCGGTACAATCAATAGAAAAGTTAGCACCAGTAAAAAAAGCTACATATATTTCTAGAGAAAGAGCAACCCTAGAAGCTAAAAAAAGTTTGGGAGTCGATGGACAAAGCTTATTTGAACAAAACATTTTTCCATCATCTGTTGAAATTTCTTTGAAACCAGAATACAACGACTCTACCAAAATAAATACTGCTCTGAAACAAATTACCAGTATCCCAGGTATTGTTGATGTGAAAAACGATTCGGACTCGCAAAAAATATACAATGTACTCAATAGAATATTGAAATGGATACTTGCTTTTTCGGTATTATTCCTTATATTGGCTATTGTACTCATTAACAATTCCATACGATTGAAAATTTATTCCAAAAGATTTATCATTAAAACCATGCAATTAGTTGGAGCCAATAGAATTTTTATTTTGAAACCTTTTATAAAAGAAGCGTTTGTATTGGGTCTGATTGGTGCTTTGGTAGGGCTTTTGGCATTGTTTGGTGTTTGGTATTATTTTACAACTACTATTCAAACGCCTTTTTTACAGGACAACAAGCAATATCTACAACTAATAGCATTGGTATTGGTTGTAGGGGTACTTATAACTATCATTAGTACCATAGTTGCAACTTGGAGATTTTTGAGAACCAATATCGACGATTTATATTACAATTAATCATGGCTAAAAGAAATAAAGAATTTTCAGCTGACTCCATCGGTACAGTCGAAAAAAATAACTCAACGGACAATTATTATTTTTTTGGAAAAGAAAATTACAAATGGATGCTGATAGGATTAGTAGTTATAGCTGTTGGTTTCCTATTAATGCTAGGTCCGGACGCCAATACTGTTGATGGCAAATACAACCCAAATTCGTGGAATGATGGGATATTTTCGATAAGGCGAATTAGGATTGCTCCTCTTTTGGTGGTAATAGGATTTGTTATCGAGGTGTATGCCATATTAAGAAGAAAAAAATAATTTCAAAAATTACTATTCATCAACATTGTCTGGAAAATTTCGGACATTTTTTATCATTAATTTAGCTCAATGGATATATTACACGCCATAATAGTTGCAATTGTAGAAGGACTAACGGAATTTTTACCTATCTCATCAACTGCACACATGGGTTTTGCTGCCAACCTGATGGGTATGGAAGAAACCGAATTTTTCAAAATGTTTCAAGTATCGATACAGTTTGGTGCTATCCTAGCTGTTGTTGTCGCTTATTGGAAAAAATTTTTGGATTTTTCCAACTTCAATTTTTATATAAAACTCGCAATTTCTGTAATCCCTGCTTTGGTATTGGGAAAACTTTTTGATGACAAAATTGAAGCCGTGCTAGGAAACCAAATTGCAATAGCAACAGTGTTGGTACTGGGAGGTGTAATACTATTATTTGTCGATAAATGGTTCAAAAATCCGATAATAGACGATGAAAAAGAAATTACTGTAAAAAAAGGACTAATTATTGGTTTTTGGCAATGTCTTGCCATGATGCCAGGTACAAGCAGGAGTGCAGCTTCTATCATAGGTGGAATGACACAAGGACTTTCCAGAAAAGCTGCTGCAGAATTTTCATTTTTCTTGGCTGTACCTACAATGTTGGCAGTTACTGTCTATTCAATTTTTGTGAAAACTTGGGGCGAAGGAACGGAAAATGCTACCAAAGGTTATCAAATGTTAATGAGTTCTACGGACAATCTAGTATTATTTTTAATAGGAAACATTGTTGCTTTTTTTACAGCTTGGATTGCTATAAAGTCTTTTATTTCTTTCCTTAACAAGTATGGATTCCGACCATGGGGAATTTATAGAATAGTTGTTGGCTTGGCATTGTTAATTTATTTTTACGCTACAAAATAATTTGTATGAAGGAGTTTTCTGCAGATGAACTACAATCTGGTCAAATATTATTGGTGGACAAACCTTTGGATTGGACTTCTTTCAATGCTGTGAATAAAATAAAATGGAAATTAAAAAGAGAATTTAATTTAAAAAAAATAAAAGTAGGACATGCCGGAACTCTCGATCCAAAAGCTACAGGACTATTAATAGTCTGTGTTGGGAAAGCAACAAAACAAATTCAAGAAATACAAGACGCACCCAAAGAATATATTGCACAAATAAAAATTGGTGTACAAACAGAAAGTTATGATTCCGAAAAACCGGAAATTCTTCCTACCGATTTCCACCATATTTCTACAAAATTCATACAAGAAAAACTAGAATCTTTTATTGGAGAAATTGACCAAACCCCTCCTATTTTCTCTGCACTGAAAATAGATGGAAAAAGAGCTTATGACCTTGCAAGAAAAGGACAAGAAGTAGAGATGAAATCCAGAAAAACAACTATACATTATCTTACCGATATTAAGTTCGACTTACCTTATATCGAATTTCGAGTAGGCTGTTCCAAAGGTACCTATATCCGAAGTTTGGCTCACGACATCGGACAATCTATCGGTGTTGGAGCCTATCTTACCCAATTGAGACGAACAAAGATTGGAGATTACAATGTAGAAAACGCAAGTCATGATTTTCTGGAAAACGAATTCCGATTTTCTACACAATCTACAATAGAAAATTAATTTTTCATATACATTCTCATTTTCTGCTCATATTCTGATTTGAGTTTTAGGAATTTTAAAATCTTTTTTTCATCGGGATTAGTAATTCTATAAAAGATAATTTTATCCGCAGAAAATTTGAAATAAGGATGGGTCTTCAACCAATCCTCTGGAGCTTCCACTAGGTTGTATTTCGCTACACCATTGCTTTCCAAATCTACAATTGCGATAAGTTTGTTTGCCAATTCCTTGTCGATTTCAAAGGTTTCTACAACCTGTTGTTTGTCCACAAATCCTCCTAATTTTTTTCTAAAACTCAACAACATGGCAGCATCTTTTTCGGTAAACCCAAACTCCAACAATTGTTTGTAGGAAATTACATTTAGATCAACTTTTGAAAAATCGGTAGGTTTTATTGTAGTTTCTGCCTGATGATTGGTTTTTGGTTTTTCCTTTTCAATAATTGATAGTTGGATATAGGGATATATTTCGTTGAATTTTTCTTCCGAAATCACAAAGCATTTCTTTATTTCGTCGGTATTTTTAAAATTTCCACCTAGGATTTTATCTCTATAATTCAAAATTATTTGCGTTTGTTTCTCGGAAAACCCCAATGCTTCCCAACCATCTTTGTCCAAAGAATTGGGATTGAAAGGAGCAATTTTTTTCACAAAAATTTTATTTTCTTTAGATGGGTATTTTCTTTGGAAATCATTTGGTGTTTTCTCTGGCAGCAATACAAAAGGTGCTAGTTTTTGGAAATTTTGTTCGGAAATTATAAAACATTCTTTTAGCTTTTCTTTACTCACAAAACTACCTCCTAGGTATTGTTTGTATTTGAAAATTGCTTGAGATTGCTTTTCGCTAAATCCCAATTTCTCCCAGTCTTTTACGGTATAATTGTCCGGATTGAATTTCTGTACTACAACAATTTCTTTTTTTATAAACCCTTTATTGGGTTGGTATTTGGAAGGTTTGGTTTCAGGCAGCAAAATATACGAATCCAATTGCTTGAATTTTTCTTCGGAAATAGCAAAACATTTTTTTAGTTGAGCTTTGGAAGTAAACTGTCCACCTACAATATTTTTATATTTCAAAATTGTTTCTACTTGTCTTTCTGTAAATCCCAACGCCAACCACTGTTTTTTGTCCAAGTCATTGGGGTCAAATTCAAAAATCTGTAATGGTATTTCGGTATTATCTGTAGAAGTCCAGACCAAATTTTCATCGATGATAACTTTATTATTTTCCCAATAAAACAACCTGATACATTGGAATATCAAAATAATCATACCGAAGACCAAGATACCTAAATACTGTCTTCTCCTAATCTGTAAGGGAAGTTTGGCATTCATTTGTGTTAAATTTATTCAAAATTAGACAAAATAAAATTCTATTTGCCCTACTGATGAATAAATTAATTATTCTTTAATAATTTTATGTGTTATCTTTTCTCCACGCTTGGTTTTTGCGGTTAATAAAAATATTCCATTAGGTAAAAATGCAAGATTCAATATTTTTTTTGCTGATGAATAATTCAACACAATTTTCCCTGAAACATCTATAATTTTTATGTCTGAAACTTCCTCCGAAAAATTGAGAACATCTTTTGTAGGATTGGGATATATGAGTATTGATGAGGATTTAATTTCATCTTCAACAAGTAATGATGATGAATTAAAATTATATTGTACACCGGGATTCACAAAGCCATTGGTTCCGGAAAATGGAATATAAACCATCTGCCCAACCGAATAGGAAAAACTTCCGGTAGAAGAACTAGCATTTCCTCCTGTAGCATTGATAGATTGTTGAGCAAAAAACACTGTGGGAGCTAATAAAAGCGATAATAAAATTTTCATGAGGATAAATTTTTATAATTACTCTCCACAAATGGCTACCCAATCAAACTGCAAATCTTGTCCCCAACCGGAATTTTGATCTCTCCTTATCACCATCACATCAAAACCTGCTGTCGTTTTGTTTAGCACTTGATAGGAAAAAAAATCTGAAGCATTGGAATTTACTTGGGTCAATGATACATGATAATTGGTATTAGGCATAGCATTGCTAAATGTAACGGTTATTTGTTTTCCATTGGAAGGAGCAGAACCAATATGTACTGTGGAAAATTGCATATTACTTACATATCTTCCACTACCAAATTGCATCGGCGTATTCACGCTTATTTTACCATTTCCATACATGGTTAGTCTGTTGAGACCATTTGTCATAAATGTTAAATCTTCATTAAAAATAGTTCCTATTAACCCACCTGAAATCACATTGCTATATCCTATGTATAACCTACTGTTACCTACCGTTTTAGAAAATTGCATATAAGGTGTAAGAGTTGTTAAATTCAGAGAATTATTATAAGTATTAATTGACAAAGGCGAATTGGTTAATGAATTTCCAGTTCCAAAAATCGGAAGTGTACCTGAAGTCCCACTAATATTCTCTACTCTTTTTGCCTGCAAAGCATAAGGAACACTTAGTAGTTGTGTAGTCGATGAAATAGTATAATTGGTTCCGCCAGTAGGATCTACTTCTACTTTCAAAAGATGTGGGCCTATTGACCAATCTACATTAGAAAGATTACCTGCAACACTTCCAATTTCCAATGTCGCCAAACCGTTTTGGTTGGTAGTTACCGTTTGTAATTCTGTAAATACAACCAAGTTGCCATTATTGGGTTCGATAATAGAAAACTTAAATCCAACAGATTGATTGGCAAGCAATGCTCCGGAAGGATTTCGCATTACAGACTGATAACTCAATTTTTCAGGAGTCTGTGCAAAGCTGTTAATACCAATAATTAACAGCAAAAAAAGAATTGTTTTTTTCATGAGATTTGATTTTTTATTTAACTAAAATTTTTATGGTTTCTTTGGTTGTATTTGTTTGTATGTTTAATAAGAAAAGTCCTTTGTCGGAGATGGTTAATTGTGAATTATTAATTTTGAAGGGTACTTTTCTTCCTAATAAATCATATACTTCTAATTGGGTAATTTTTCCTAATTTGTCCAAATGAAATACACCGTCCGAAGATGGATTGGGATAGATTTTGAAATCCTTTAAATCACTTTCAGAAATGGACAGATTAGAAAATGTTAATTTGTTGAGTTCAACACCTGTATTTCCGTTGTAGCATGGTAAATACAAATTAGAATTGAAGTTGGTAAATTGTAAATTGCTATAGTCTTCGGAGCTGATATTGGGAGCAATTTGCAAAGTACCGTTTGCTGTACCATCACTCATAAATAGATAAGAACTACCCAAGCTCTTTGCCAAGAAAAATAATTTATTACCAAAAACAAAGGTGTATGGCACTGTATTGAAAGGAATACTTTTTATGAAAACAGTTCCTGCAGCAGTTCCATCGGATTGGTACATTTGCCTATTACCATTGTTGTATATGAAAAAATAGACCAGTCCGTTGTATTCCACCAGACTTTGTATTTCGGAATTTGAGCTTCCCGGTGTAATGTCTTTTACCATCACTGTTCCGGCTGTTGTGCCATCGGAAATCCATAATTCTTTTCCATTAGTACCATCATTAGCAACGAAAAATATTTTATTGTTACTGATGAGAAATTTTTCCGGATCCGATCCCGATGTTGGATTAATATTTTTTACCAAAACTGTTCCGGCAGTTGTTCCGTTGGTTTTCCAAAGCTCGGTGCCAGTAGTATCATTTCCCGGAAAATACATTTCTCCATTATAGATGGCATATCCATCGAGGTAGCTGTTTACCCAAAGGTTTTTTAGTAGTTGAGTGCCACTGGCAGTTCCATCGCTTTTCCATAGTCCCAACGCACCATTGTTGCCGGAAAAATAAACACTCCCGTTGTAGGAAGGTAAATAATCACGGTTATTGAAACCATCAACAATAACGGAACTTATTAATTGTTGTGTTCCTGAAGAAGTCCCATCGGAAACCCAAATACCATTATTAGGAGAATTGGTAACAAAAAATACTTTTCCATTAGCACCGGTAATATATCGTGGCGAAGAGTTTCCAGAACCGGGAACAATATCCTTTACCAAAACTGTTCCTGCAGTTGTACCATCGCTTTTCCAAAGTTCGGCACCGGAAATACCATCGTCATAATTGAAATAAAAAAAGTTATTATAGGAAATCATAGGATAGAGGTTTCCCGAACCGTTAGTAGGTCCCACCATTTGAGTGCCAACGGTTGTTCCATCGGAAGAATATAGTTTGTACCCTGTACCAGGATTGGCAACAAAATACATTTTGTTTTGAAAATTTTGAAGATAATAAGGATTGGAGTTTCCCGATGGATTGATGTCTTTTACCAACGAAAGCGTTTGTGCAAACGATGGAATTGTTGAGACAACAAGCAAGCTAAGAATGAAATGTATTTTTGTTTTCATTTTTTGTAATTTTTGATGAATGTTTCAAAATTGATGTTTTTTGTTTTTTGGTAAATCTCCACAAATTGACTGAATTGAATATATCCGTATTGGTATGGGTCGGAGGTTATTTCTTCATAATGGTCGGTGATGTATTTTTTGTAATCTTCGTTGGCGGGAACAGGATTTGTCAGTTGGGAAATCATTTTTTTGGCATAGCGATAACATTTTTTCAATGAATTTTTATGTTTAGTTGTCCGCCAATACAAAACAGCAATTGTATTGGCATCATACTCACTGTCAAAGGCGTTGTCAAATTTTTTACCTGTACTTTCAGCCAAACCATGTCCCAACTCGTGTACGAGATAGAATCCGTTAAAAAACAATCCGAAAACCTCTTTACCTTGTAGTTCTCCCCCGGAAACTTTTCGGAAAAATTCTTTTTGCTCGGGAATTACTTCTTGCCAAAAAGGGAGGTTTACCGTTTTTTTGTTGATGTCCAAATATATTAGATAAGGTGTGGTATTTCTTATTATTTTCCAATGCTCTGTTTTTATGGTAGGATTGGCATTTTTGATTTTTCCGGAAAATTTTTGTGAAATGAGTTCGGCATCTTTTACCAATGCAATACTATCATTGTAAACACTAAACCATCGGTTTTGACCTTGGAGAGAAAACGATAGAACAACAGCTAAAAGTACAATTGTGTTTTTCATCCTAAATTTCATCATGAGTTTTTATTTGAAATAAATAAAAAATGTTTCGTCAAAATTAAATTGATGAATATTTGAAAAATAGTAAAAAAACGCAAAAAGAATTTTAGTCTGCCAAATCCCGTTTTCTGTTGAAGAATTTGGTAGGAGTATATCCACTAAAATGCTTGAACTCTTTAATAAAGTGCGACTGGTCGAAAAAATTCATTTGAAAACAAATTTCCTGTATATCTTCTTTGGATTGCAATGCACCTATGGAATTGTGAAATCTTGTAATTCTGCTGTACATTTTGGGAGATATACCAATCTGCTGAAGAAAATTGTTTTCGATAGTCCTTTTGGAGAGGAGCATGGTTTTGGAAAGTTCAGAAATTGGAAGGATTCCTTTGTTGTTACAGATGTTTTGACAAGCAAAAGAAATAGAATTGACATCTATTTTGGAAAGATTCATCAATTGTTTCAACAGCCAATCTTCTAATATTTGTAATATTTTTTCAGGATGATGAATGTTGTCTTCCATCTTGTGTTTCAATTCTTTAATAGAAGATGGGAAAATTATTTCCATATCGGTAAAATCATCAACCAAAAGATTTTGAGGTATTCCCAAGAGTCTGTATGCTCCAAAAGGTTTGAAAATTATACCTACACAACTCAATTTTTCACTACAAATTAATCGGTAATGCCTTGTGCCTGGACTGGATAAAAAAAATCTTGCTTTGTACGAAGAATTAGTAGAAATATCCGTTGCAGTATGCTGTTCATTAAGTAGAAAAAAAAGTTGGTTGTTTCCTCTGGGAATCAAATCCATTTCCAAAGAATCCATCTGCGAATAGAGGTACAACTCTATGTAAGGCGATAAGAGTGGATGAGGTAGAAACATACATTTGTGGTTTTTAGTTATAACAAAATTACAAAATATTGACAATCAACAAACTTGTTTTTAATTTTTTTTCAAAAAACTGATATTCAGTATGTTGAAAAAATATTTATACAGTTTTTTCTATGAGATAGAATACCTGTCGTGATGATAGAAGTGGGTAATAAAATACACCCATAACTTAAGACTTTATTTATCAAAAGTTATATTATTTTTTTTAAGGTTGGTTGTCTAAAAAGTGGGTAATTTTTTGTATTCTTAATAAACCAAAAAAGTTATCTATTTTTTTGATACTAAAATCTCATTTGATGTGTCAGCTGTTTGATGGATTGAGGCAGACGGAATTTTTAAGCACTACTATTGATGCGAGTACTACACTTGAAATATAGTAAAATTTTTGAAACGGGTAGCTTTTCCAGCTCTCTTAGGGCAAGTTTTATTTTGATGTGCTGGGTTATCTCAATCAAAATTTAAAAATGATTAAAAGTTTCAAGGTATTTTAAAGGACTTCGGAAGTAGAAGCGTTAAGAAAACGAAGTTTCGCCGATTTCTTTGAAAAAAATTACTGAAGCAAATTTTCAGTGTTTGAGCAAGCGACGGACAAATCGATGGGGCGAGTTTGGAAATTTTTTATTTTTATTTTATTTTTTAGCTTCTGATTCCAAGTCTTGAACTTTTGGTTCTTTTGCTTCAAGGCAAAAGAACAAGATTTGAAATATCATCAATATCAAACAAATGCGATAGACGAAAGTTTAATTGTGAAATTAAAAAAGCAATTCGACACAATAACTACACAAGAAATATAGACTTTTTTTATTTCATTTTTATAGTCCAGTACATCAAAATAAAATTCGCCTTATTTCTCTAACAAAACTTTCTCTAAATAATTTTTATTTTTGTAAAGGTCTTTTTCTTTTTTTTCACTTTCCAATAAGTTTCTCATAAAAGCAGAATTCTTATCTTCATACGGAAATACCTCACTTATATTTCCGTATGGATTATTAACAAAGTTTCGCAAAATCTTTTGAAATTTGATTTTATCTACTTTTACCGTTGGAAAACCTTGTGTTTCCATATAGTTTTTTTCGGTCAACCGAAAGTTTTCATTTTTACTAATTCCTATTAGTTTCCAATTAAAAATATTAGCCTCGTCATAGACCATTGTAACCAAACCAGGGAGTCCATAGAATTTGTAGGGTGTAACTTGCAAAGGATTGTCCACATCAAAAAAGGCATACCATTTCCTGCCTCCAAAATATCCGTAGGCTTTTTGACAATTAAACTCATCAACCTTTACTTTTTCCGAAGTTATTACCCAATCAATAGCAGGTGTTTCGTTGTAACAATAGGTTTGGTTGGCTATGATTTCTTTATAGACTAAAGATTTTTTAGTCTTTATTATCTTATAATCAAAATCGTTTTTTTTTGAAATCAAATTAGAGAAATTCTCTGTTGCAAAAATTTTAGTGCTTTGCAAAATTACATTTGCCAAAGAATCTCTTTTCAGACTTTCAATGGATTGGAAAACCAAACTGTCTTTTGAAATAGTTAGTACATCGATAGTTGTAGCCCTAGTTTCTTGTTAATTGCTTGGATTATAATCCAAATTATAAAATACCCTAATGTTTTGGGAATAATAGTAATTGATGTTTAAGAGGAAATATATTATAAAAATAGAAGGTTTCAACTAAAAAATTATTTCAGTTCTATAGGGTTGTTATTGGTTTTTTGTTCTTCTTTTATCCTTTCTTCCATTCTTTTTCTCACATCAGGATTACTGGTATTCATGCCGACTCTCACCGTATTTCCTGGACCAAAACTATGACCACCACCTGATTGAGAAAAAAAGGAAGAAGGGTCTTTCTTATATTTTTCCATCTGTTTTAGGTAATCGGCTCTTTTTACTTTTATTATATTGCCCATGTTGGTAAGGTTGGCAATTTGTGCATTTTTTTTCGTTTCTTTCAACAAAAACGAATAATCTCCTTTGCTATCTTCTATTTTTATGATTAATCCCGGAAGTCCATGGAATTTGTAAGGACCATCCATAACAGGAATGTCCTGTGTGAACCAAGCAATCCAATGTCGCCCTCCAAAATCCAATTCGGCTTTTTGGGCTTTGTAATCTCCAATTTTTGCAGTTTCGGATTGTATTTTCCAATTCATAGGACGGTCTTCATTGTAGGAATAAATATCCATGGCAATCCTATCTCGAAATTCAACTTTTTGATCTGCAAGATTTTTTTCAATGGTATAATTGATATCTGATCTTAAATTTTGCATAGCACTTCTATCGGGTCTCATAGAACCTTGACTTTGGAAAACAACCTGCATTATAGAATCTCTTTTGATTCTTTTTTCGGCATAAAACATAGATTTTTGACCTACAACATCTAGGTATGCCAATTCGGTTTTTACATCGCCACGATTGGTAGAGTCTTTTTTCATGCTCACTTCATATATAAACCTTGTGTTTTGAGAAAAAAACAAAGTTGAAAAAAATGAAATCAGTAGTACAAATAATTTTTTCATTGGGATAATATTTTAATGAGTTAGATAGTGTTTTTTTTGCAAAGTTAAATTTTATCAATAACAAATATAGGCAAAAGAAAACTACAAATTTTTTTCTCTGTTATATTGTTTGTATTTTTGCAATCTAAAATCATTCTAAATAAAAATTGCGATGATAAAAGTTTCGGATACTGCAAAACAGAAAGCAGTACAACTAATGACAGAAGATGGCTTCGATCCCACACAAGACTTTATCCGTGTAGGAGTAAAGAGTGGTGGTTGCAGTGGATTGGAATATGTTTTAAAATTTGACAACCAAAAATCGGACACCGACCAAATATTTGAAGATAACGGAATAAAAATAGTCATCGACAAAAAATCTATTCTCTACCTAGCAGGAACAGTTTTGGAGTTTTCCGGTGGTCTCAACGGAAAAGGATTTGTTTTTCAAAATCCAAATGCTTCCAGAACTTGTGGCTGTGGAGAAAGTTTTTCTTTATAAATTTAATTTAAAATAAAAAAATAGAAGTAGTTCATTTTTACAACAACAAATTACTAATATTTTTATCATTACTATATGGCGAAATATACAGAAGATGACCTTCGGGTTGATCTGGAAAACAAACAATACGAAGCGGGTTTCTATACGGATATAGAATACGAAGATTTTCCAACTGGACTTTCTGAAGAAATTGTGAAAATGATTTCCGAGAAAAAAGAAGAACCAGAATGGATGACGGAATGGCGATTGGAATCTTTCAGGATTTGGCAAAAAATGGAAGAACCCAATTGGGCAAATGTTCAATACGAAAAACCCGATTTCCAAGCAATAAAATATTATGCTGCACCCAAAAAGAAAACTCAACTAAATAGTTTGGACGAAGTGGATCCAGAATTGTTGAAAACTTTTGAAAAATTAGGGATTAATATAGAGGAGCAAAAAAGACTGACCAATGTGGCGGTGGATTTAGTGATAGATTCCGTTTCAGTGAAAACAACTTTCCAAGAAACACTGAAAGAAAAAGGAATAATTTTCTGCTCCATGTCCGAAGCCATCAAAGAATATCCGGATTTAGTGAAAAAACATATCGGAAAAGTAGTACCGAGAGGCGATAATTTCTATGCAGCCCTTAATTCTGCTGTTTTTTCAGATGGTAGTTTCTGCTATATCCCAAAAGGTGTGAAATGCCCAATGGAACTTTCTACTTATTTCAGAATTAATAAAGAAGGAACTGGACAATTTGAAAGAACTTTGTTGGTAGCCGACGAAGGAAGTTATGTTTCTTATCTTGAAGGTTGTACTGCTCCATCAAGAGACGAAAACCAGCTACACGCAGCAGTTGTAGAGCTAATAGCTATGAATGGTGCAGAAATAAAATATTCTACCGTGCAAAACTGGTATCCTGGCGATGCCGATGGAAAAGGTGGGGTTTTCAATTTTGTTACCAAAAGAGGTTTGGCAGAAAGAAATGCTAAAATTTCTTGGACACAAGTGGAAACCGGCTCTGCCGTTACTTGGAAATACCCTTCTTGCATATTGAAAGGAGACAATTCCATAGGCGAATTTTATTCCATAGCCGTTACCAACAACCATCAATACGCCGATACCGGAACCAAAATGATTCATATTGGAAAAAACACTCGTTCTACCATTATTTCTAAAGGAATTTCTGCAGGAAAATCCAATAATTCCTACAGAGGTTTGGTAAAAGTAATGCCGACAGCAAAAGGGGCAAGAAATTTTTCACAATGCGATTCGCTATTGATGGGTAATGATTGTGGTGCCCACACTTTTCCATACATAGAAATCAAAGATCCAACTGCACAACTGGAACACGAAGCTACAACTTCCAAAATTGGTGAAGATCAAATTTTCTACTGTAACCAAAGAGGCATCAATACAGAAAAAGCCATCGCACTTATCGTCAATGGTTTCGGAAAAGAAGTACTAAACAAACTACCAATGGAATTTGCTATCGAAGCCCAAAAATTATTAGAAATATCATTGGAAGGCAGCGTTGGATAAATAATTGCAAAAATAAAATAATTTAAAAAAAATATTTGTTGGCAATATCTTAAATTTTCCATTTCAAGAAAAATTCAACAAAATTCAAAAGAAAATAAAATGTTAAAAATAAATAACTTACACGCCCAAATAGAAGAGGGTAAGGAAATACTAAAAGGAATAAACCTAGAAATAAAACCAGGAGAAGTACATGCTATAATGGGTCCCAACGGTGCAGGAAAATCCACACTTTCATCTGTAATCGCAGGAAAAGAGGACTATGAAGTAACTGGTGGAGAAATACTTTTTGAAGGTGAAGACATTATAGAAGATGCTCCAGAAGAGAGAGCCCACAAAGGTATTTTTCTTTCTTTCCAATATCCCGTAGAAATACCCGGAGTAAGCGTTACCAACTTTATAAAAGCTGCTATTAACGAAACAAGAAAAGCAAAAGGCGAAACAGAAATGTCTGCCAAAGATATGCTTGGATTGGTAAAGAAAAATTCCGAGAAACTTGGCATTAAAAAAGATTTCTTGGGAAGATCACTCAACGAAGGATTTTCGGGTGGAGAGAAAAAAAGAAACGAAATTTTCCAAATGTTGATGTTGGATCCCAAATTGGCAATATTAGACGAAACCGATTCCGGACTAGATATCGATGCACTAAGAATTGTTGCCGATGGCGTGAACTCCTTTAAAAACGAAGGAAACGCAGTATTACTTATCACCCACTACCAAAGATTACTGGATTACATTCAGCCTGATTTCGTACATGTATTGGCCGATGGAAAGATTATAAAAACCGGAGACAAAACCTTGGCTTTGGAACTAGAAGAAAAAGGATACGATTGGTTGCTAAACTAATTTTTGACCCAAAAGAAAAACTTATTATTTGGTAAGTTTTTAAAAATACAAAACCCTTAACAATCGTATTTTTATTATGAGTTTATACGAACAAATAGAACAATTAAAATCATCGTACTCGGGAGAAAAACTTTTGGCATTAGAAAACTTTCTGACACTAGGTTTCCCAACCAAAAAAGACGAAGAATACAAATATACCCACCTGAAAGAAATTGTAGAGAAAAAATATAATTTCCAAGCTACAGAAACACACAACATTACCAAAAAACAATTAGATGAATTGCACCTAGGCGAAGAGCATTTTGATTTTTTGGTCTTTGTTAATGGAACAATGCACCCAGAACTTTCCAAAATATCCATAGAAAGTGCAAAAGTATTGACACTGAAAAACGCATTGTCAAAAGCTGAATATTCCAATTTTTTAGAAAAAAACCTACATTCTTTAACAAAAGCCGAAAACCCTTTTTGCGAACTGAACAAAACAATGGCAACCAATGGTTTTGTGCTTCATGTACCCAAAAATACTAGGATTGAAAAACCTATACATATTTTTTACCTTTCGCAAGGACAACAAGAAAACACTTTTTACAACCCACACAATCTATTGGTTGTAGAAGACGGAGCGGCTGTAGAAATTATTGAAAGCCACCATAACTACGATGAGTCTTTTGTATTTACCAACTCGGTTACAGAAATTATCGTTGGAAAAAATGCAAAGGCAGATTGGCACAAGTTACAGAACGACTCCAACACTTCCTACCTAGTGGACAATACCTTTGCACAACAAGACAGAGATAGTTTGGCAACTGTAAATACTTTCAGTTTTGGAGGCAAATTGGTCAGAAATAATTTGGATTTTATCCACAACGGAGAAAATATTAATTCTTTCATGAACGGAATTACAATTATTGGAGACAACCAGTTGGTAGATCATCACACTGCAGTACACCACAACCAACCCAATTGCGAGTCGTACCAAAACTACAAAGGCATCTACAAAGATCAAGCAAAAGGAGTATTTAACGGAAAAGTTTTTGTGGACAAAATCGCCCAAAAAACAAATGCTTATCAGCAGAATAACAACATCTTGCTAAACGAAGGAGCAACTATCGACACCAAACCTCAACTGGAAATTTTTGCTGACGATGTAAAATGTTCTCATGGTTGCACCGTAGGACAACTGAATGAAGACGCAATGTTCTACCTGAGAGCCAGAGGGATTTCTAAAAAAGAAGCTCAAGCTTTATTGCTTTATGCTTTCGCCAATGACACTATGCAGAATATCGACATAGAACAACTGAAAACAAAAATATCCAGTTTACTGGCAGAAAAATTAGAGGTAGATTTGAACTTTTAACAAGAAATGATAATACTGTAAAATCCCATTTCGGAATTGAAATGGGATTTTTTAGTACTCATGTTTTATTATCTAATCCCAATTTATTCTTCTTACTTGCAATGCATTGAGATCTAAAAACATTATAATCCAAAAACAATTCCTACTTGCGGAATAAATCCTGTCGAGAATACAGATTTGTCGGGATTGTAAAGAACATTGTACATAGCTCCAATCTGCATATACGCATTGTTTCCTAATTGTTGCATATATCCTCCTCCTAGGTACAAAACCGCTTCATTGTTACTAGAATTTTGGTTGTTTGTTTTGTTGTTATAATTAATGAAATATTCTTGAAACATTCCGCTGATATAGGCTGTCCTAGCAAGATAATAATTTGCAAAAGGACCAACGCCAATCATGGTAGAATTATGATAACTGGAATTGCTCCAAGTAAAATTTCCCGCCATTCCCATTTCAAAATTTTCTACTAATTTGTATCCAATTCTGGGTGTGATATAGATAGAAGTACCACCGGAACCTGCTCCTATACCAGCATAACCACCATAAGTCCAAGCAGAACTAGTAGCATTGCCACCAACAGAAATCTGTGCATAAGCAGCAATTGTAAAATTTAAAAAAAGTA
This sequence comes from Bacteroidota bacterium, assembly GCA_018266965.1. Taxonomy (GTDB): domain Bacteria; phylum Bacteroidota; class Bacteroidia; order Flavobacteriales; family Weeksellaceae; genus Amniculibacterium. Next base: position 10,338 of record JAFDZJ010000070.1, on the reverse strand, counting down.
GGATAATTAATTTTTTCATATTTAATGTATTTGAAAATCAAAGTTACAATTGGCAGATTCAACTAGCAAGTGCAATATCTTCTACAAATTTAAAATAAATAAAATCAAATGTTAAAAAAGTCATCTTTTTACAGATGACTTTTTGTTGAATTTCTTTTATCTTATTTTTCCCAATGTGCTTCTGTTCCTTGTGGAGCAGCTCCACCTTGTGCAGGAGTAATTGGTGCAACTTCTTGGTTGATGTGATATACATACGCAGCAACATTTTGTATGTCGTTACCTGTAAGTACTCCATTTTTCCCCCAAGCTTGCATGGCAGGGTTATTTGGACTACCATTTTCTACCATGTGGAATACATTTTTGAATAATGTTTTTTCTGGTTGGTTAATCCAAGTTTGGTCGGTAAGGTTAGGACCGATACCTCCTCTTCCACCTTCGCCGTGGCAAGACACACAGTTGGTTTTGAAAACTTCTTCTCCAGCAGCAATGTTATCAGCAGAATATTTTGCATTTTCCAAAGTTGCTTGAGGGGCAGTTTTCATATATTCGGCAATCGCAGCAGTTTGGTGCTTGTATTCTTCATCATACTCTTTGATAGGGTGAGCAAAATCAGTAAATGCAAATGCTACAATATATACAACACAATAGGCAACTCCAAACCAAAACAATCCTAACCACCATTTCGGCAATTGATTGTCGAGCTCCATAATACCATCGAAACCGTGGTCGATAAGCATGTCTTTCTCTTCTTTTGCAGATTGCTTTTTGAAGGCACTTTCGTATAAAGATTTGAAATAAGGTTGTTTTTTACTTTCCAAATAAGCCAATTTTTCTGTTTCGGAAAGTTTTTTAAATTTCTCGTTTTCTATCATATCTCCAATGGAAGAATGAATGAAAACAAGGATCATTGCAATAACAGTTGTACCCCAGAAATAAGGAGATGTTAAAAATGAACTGTTTTGCACAAACATATAATATACCACAAATAGGATAACAAATACCCAAAAAATGTTGATATAAATGGGGGTTCTTGGTTTCATAATTAAATTTCTTTAATGGTTATCAATACTATCATCATCTAGAGGAGCATTTGCATCTTCATCATAATATTTTTTTGGTTTAGAAAAAACATAGATGATGAGGGACAAGAATAATATCACAAAAATAAGCAAGGCTATTATTTGATAAAGACTATTATTTTCTCCGTTGGACAAAACATCTTTAAAACTTTGTGGTATCATATAATGCTCCTTTAGAATTAGATTTTTATTTTATACTAGCTGTTTTCACTTCTGTTGTTTTGATGTCCGTACCCAATCTTTGTAGGTAAGCAATCAAAGCGACAATCTCTTTTTTCTCCAATTGTCCTGGTCTATCTGCATAGGCAGTTTTGAGGTCGGCAGCTTCGGAGAAAATTTCTTTTACAATTTTTTTAGACTGGTTGTCTGCCCAAGAATTTGCACTATCTATTTCCGCTTTAGTATAAGGAACATCAAAAGTATTTTTCATAAGTTCGATTTTAGAAACCATTTTACTTCTATCCAAATCTGTAGCTATCAACCAAGGGTATCTTGGCATGATGGAACCTGCGGAAGTAGATCTAGGATTGTACATGTGTTTGTAATGCCAAGAACTTGGATTTTTTCCTCCTTCTCTATGCAAATCCGGTCCAGTTCTTTTGGAACCCCAAAGGAAAGGTCTGTCATATACAAATTCACCTGCTTTGGAATATTGCCCATTTTTCCCATTAAATCTTACAACCTCATCTCTAAATGGTCTAATCATTTGTGAGTGACACGCATTACATCCTTCACGGATATACAAATCTCTACCCTCTAGTTCTAATGGACTATACGGTTTTACAGCCGCAATTGTAGGCACATTGTCTTTCACGGTTAAAGTAGGGATAATCTGAATCATACCTCCAATAGCTACTGCTACTAATGACAATACACCAAGATATAGAGGCATTCTTTCTAACCATAAGTGGAATCCTTCTCCTTCTTTTCTTTGAGTTCCGATGTTTGCTAATGCAGGTGCTTCTGCAGGAACTTCTTTTTGGAAAGAACCACTTCTAACAGTAGCAACAACATTTACGCACATCAATATTGCTCCGGTTATGTATAATAAACCACCTGCAAATCTCATTTTATAATAAGGCAAGATAGCAGTTACAGTATCTAACCAGTTTTTCCATTCCAAAGTACCATCCGGATTAAATTGTTTCCACATCAAACCTTGGGTAAATCCAGCTATGTACAATGGTACAGCATAGAAAATGATACCTAATGTACCTAACCAAAAATGCCAGTTAGCCATTTTTGTTGACCACAGTTTTGTTCTCCACATAATTGGGACTAACCAATAAATCATACCAAAAGTGATAAAGCCATTCCAGCCTAATGCTCCGATATGAACATGTCCAATTACCCAATCAGTAAAGTGTCCGATTTTATTTAAAGTTTTGGTTGCTAATATTGGTCCCTCAAAAGTTGCCATTCCATAACAAGTAATTGCCACTACATAGAACTTCAAAATAGGATTTTCTCTTACCTTATCCCAAGCACCTCTAAGTGTTAAGAGTCCATTGAGCATACCTCCCCAAGATGGAGCGATAAGCATAATAGAGAAACCTGTACCTGTTGCTTGTACCCAAGCAGGAAGTGCAGTATATTGTAAGTGATGAGGACCTGCCCAAATATATACGAAAATCAAAGACCAGAAGTGAATGATGGATAATTTATAAGAGAATACTGGTCTATCTGCTGCTTTTGGCACGAAATAATACATCAATCCCAAGATTGGGGTAGTCAATACAAATGCTACTGCATTGTGTCCATACCACCATTGTACCAACGCATCTTTTACTCCAGCATAAGCTGAATATGATTTCCAACCTGTAAAAGATAAAGGAACTTCTAAATTGTTGAAAATATGCAACATTGCAATTGCGATCCAAGTACCTATAAAGAACCAAATAGCTACATATAAATGTCTTACTCTTCTCACAGCAATAGTCCCAAACATATTGATACCAAAAATTACCCAAACTATGGTAATTAAAATATCAATTGGCCATTCGTGTTCTGCATATTCTTTAGAGGTATTGATACCCATAAGGAAAGTGATAACAACTGAAACAATCATCAATTGCCATCCCCAGAAATGCACCCAAGAAAGTGTGTCGCTGTACATTCTGGTTTTCAATAACCTTTGCATAGAATAATAAGCTCCTGCAAAAAATCCATTACAAACAAATGCGAAAATAACCGCAGAAGTGTGCAACATTCTAATTCTACCAAATCCGAAATACCCGTGAGAATTAATCAAACCTTGTATTCCGCCGGAAGATAAGGTCTTGATTGTGGTGTCATCGGTTCCCAGGAAATATTCTGGAAGCTCGGGGTAGAATAACATCAAGGCAGCAGTAAGTCCCAACAAAAACCCTACAATACCGAAAACTACGGTAGCATAGAGAAATGCACGGACGATACTGTTGTCGTAACTAAACTTTTGTGTCTCCATTTTATATAATTAACTGTTTTTATTATCTTTATTTTCTTCCAAGGAAGATGTTGTATTATTTGTTTTTTCTTTCACTTCATCATCTAGTAACATCCTTACGGCAGGGGATTCGTCATCTTCAAATTGCCCATTTTTTGCATTAATAATAAATACGATAAGAAAAACTACCGCCAATGATACACTGCATATTATCATTAAATACAAAAACTCCATAATCTAGGTACAAATTTAGTCTTAAAAATGTGGTCAAAAATAGTGATTTTTAATGACTTTTCTCACTAACTGTTAAAAAATGTTAATTTATAAACATTCTAAATAATACAAAATAGTCCTATATTGATGATTTAAAATAATTTATCTAAATAAAATCTCTCTAATTTATTAGTTTTTAACTCATTAAAATCAAGAAAAAAACTACTCGTTGCTTTTGGGTTGAGATTTTAGTGTTTTAACTTCTTCTATTTTCTCTAAATAAAAAGATTTTTTTGTCGGGAATTTCTCAATTAGTATTTCGTAACCGTTGATGGCTTTTGCATATAATCTTTGTTCTACATACAATCCTACAAGCGTGTCCGTCATAAGGTGCGAAACATCATCTCCTCTGTCTTTTTGGACAATGCTAGGTTCATTTTTTAATTTTGAAATTTTGGGTTCGTTTTCTATAAAAACATCTATGGCATTGGTTTTTATTTTTTCCTTTTCCTTTTCTTTTTCTATTTGTTCATCAATGATTATCGAATTTTTTGGCAAGGTTTGGTCTTTGTCTAGTTGTAACCAATTGTGCCAAGAGTTTAAAAAATTCGGGATATTACTCGATTTTTCGTTATTGACAATTGTTTTATTTTCTGCCGAATCTGTTTCTGAATAACTATCAGGTTTTGTGATATTAGCCTCAATAGAAATTGTATTTTCAGAGTTGGTTGGTGTAATTATTTCTTCCGTTTCTTGTGTAGATTTTGTTGGTCTCGCAAATCTGTTTTCAGTGTTTTCTGTCGATAAGTCCAAAGGTTTCCAATCAATTGCAGTTATTTCGGAAGCTGAAATGCAATCTTTCTTTTCTTCAACAAAAACATCATGGTTTTCAGAAAAATTAATTTCAGAATTATGAGATTCTTCTATTTCAATGGTTTTCGGTTTGTTTTCTGCTTTTTTAAGTTTCATTTTAGCTTCAACTTCTGCAATTAGTTTTTGCATTTCATCTTGTTGTTGCTTTTCTTTTTTCAGTTGGAGTTGTTGGTTGATATTATTTCCATCGTTGTATGATGCTGGTTTTATGGCAATTTGTGGGATAAATTCATCTACTCCATGGAAATTTATTTCTTGTTTTTCTATTTTTTCATCATCATCGTTTGTTATTTCTGCTGTACTATTTGTTGTTATTATTGGTATTTGGATAATAGACAAATCGGTTTCTTGTGCTGACTCTACTTTTGCGATTTCTTCATTTTTTTCAATAGCATTAATTTCATTTGGCAATTTGACGATAGTTTCAACTTCATTTTTTTCTTCATCAATCATTTCCAAAGTATTGTTTTTCTGCAATTCTTTTTCCTGGATAGTTTCTACTAATGACTTTTCAACAATAATTTCTTTGTTGGTTTCAACGGCTGTATTAGTAATATCCAATGTTTCTTCATTTGATGGTAGAGATTTTTCGGATAATGATTTCAATGCTATTTCTGATGAATTGTCAATCGTACTAACTTTAATTTCTGGCGATTCTTTTCTTACAGCAATTTTTTCTACAAACTTTGAGTTGATAAGATTGTAAAGTATTTTTTTGTCAGTTGTAAAAGCAGCTGTTGTTGCAAGGTTGGAACTGTAATTTTCGTGCTGAAATTGGTGTAACCCATACAAGTACAAAGCCCTAAGACTTTGCATAAAGGGATATTTTGTTATTTCTTTTTCCAAAATTGCCAAGTCGTTTTCTACAATTTGGTTTGGAGTTTTTATTATTTCTAAAATTCTTGCATTCATCTTACCAATTGGCTACTATATCATTAAAAATTTTATTGATGATTCTTTCGTTCACTATTTTCACCTGTGCTGCTTCTATCGATGTAAAATCCACACTGCTGCTAAAAGCACTTTCGTCGGTATAAGTTCTGTCAAAACTTTTTTCTGGTTCTTTCTTGTTTTCGTAATGCACTTTTACGGTTATCGTCAGTTTGTTTTGTGCAGCTTGAAGCGTGTTACCATTTCCGGTATTTACTGGAGTAGAAATTGCGGAAGGAGTAATGGTATAATCTGTAATTTCTCCTTCTATTAGTATATCCGGATTGTCTTTTGTCCCTTTCAAAGTTGTCCTTTGTAGAAATCTGTTTTGGATGTCAGTAGAAAATTGTTGGGCCAAATTTGGATTAACCAACGCTGCATTGTTGGGAAAATCTCTTACCAAAATAGTTTTTGTTTCTGGACTGAGAGAAGACCCCGTAAAACTGTAGCACGATTGTAACGATAGTATCGTTATTATATTTAAAAAAAATCCTAAAAAAATATTTTTCATTTTATCTGAATTTACATTCCATTTAATCTTCAAGATTGTATTGTTTTATCTTTCTATACAAAGTTCTTTGCGAAATTCCCAATTCGTCCGCAGCCTTGTTTCTTCGTCCTTTGTGTTTTTCTAATGCTTTTATTATCAAATCCTTTTCGTTGTTTTGAAGGGACAATGATTCCGGCAAAGCCTCCTCCAATTCAATATCTTCCGTTTCTCCATAATTATTACTCGGGTGAGAAACTATTGTCTGTGGTTGGGCGTTTTTCAAATGGTTGTTCTCAAAATACAAGAGTGAATTTTGATTGTTATCTGTTTCGGTATCATAAACCCTGGACATAAGTTCTTTTTCTTGTGAACTGAATTGTGAGTTGCTTTTATTTTTTATAAGCTCCGAAGTTAAGGATTTTAAATCATTGATATCATTTCTCATGTCAAATAATATTTTGTACATGATTTCTCTTTCCGAATGAAACTCCGAACTAGAAATATTTCCCTGCTGGTTTTTGCTTACTACTGCAGGAAGATGAGTGTTTTGAGGTAGATACGAAGCTAGTTTTTGCACATCTATTTCTCTGTTTTGTTCTACCACCGTCATCTGTTCTACCAAATTTCTTAGCTGGCGGACATTTCCCGGAAATGGGTAATTTTCTAAATAAACAATGGCTTCGTGGGTCAATTTCAGTTCCGGCATTCTGTATTTTTCGGCAAAATCGATGGCGAATTTTCTGAACAACAAATGTACATCGCCCTTTCTTTCTCGAAGAGCCGGAATATCTATTTGCACAGTATTCAGTCTATAATATAGGTCTTCTCGGAATTTCCCATCTTGTATCGCTTTCATCATATTGACATTGGTGGCAGCCACAATCCGTACATCGGTTTTTTGGATTTGGGAAGAACCCACTTTCATAAATTCGCCGCTTTCCAAAACTCTTAACAATCGAACTTGCGTCTGCAAAGGCAACTCTCCCACTTCGTCCAAGAAAATGGTACCTCCATCTGCGACTTCAAAATAGCCTTTTCTTGTGGCGGTAGCTCCGGTAAATGCACCTTTCTCGTGTCCGAAAAGCTCGGAATCTATGGTGCCTTCCGGAATGGCTCCACAATTTACTACGATATAAGGTTTGTGTTTTCTTCTGGATTCGGAATGTATAATTTTTGGGATAAATTCTTTCCCTGTTCCGGACTCGCCAATAACTAAAACAGAAATATCTGTTGGTGCAACTTGTATGGCTTTTTCTATCGCACGGTTGAGAGCGGGAAAATTCCCAATAATCCCGAAACGGTTTTTTATATTTTGTAGATCTTGCATGATTATTCTTTTATTATTTTCCAATATCCTGTTTTGTCGCTTCCTATTCGCTCTATTTTTTCTTGCTCTTTTAGTTGTTTTATTTTTCGTTTTACGGTACTTATACTCATCTTCAATTGTTTGCTGATTTCAGCTGTAGTAATCTTTTTGTCTGCTTTTATTAATGACAATACAGTGTCATTTTTACTATTTACAGTATCATTTACAGTGTCATTATTAGTTTTTACAGTGTCATTTACAGTATCATTATATAAAATATGTATTTACAATTCTAATGATTTAGGGAACATTTTTAAAAAATCCAAAGACTTTTCAAAATTCAATAGTTCATATTCCAATCCTATTTTTCTTATATTTTTGTAGTAGTTTTCATGATTTTGATAATACCATTTTTCACTTTGCATATACCAAGCATTCTCACCTAACTTTTCTGCGACAAACCATTTCTCCAATAATCTTCCCAATCTTCCGTTTCCATCATTCATCGGATGTATTTTTACGAATAGCAAATGTACACAAGAGGCAAAGAAAAACACTTCTTCGATTTGCAATTTTTCCGAGATTAAATTTTCCAATTCCGAAAGGTACTGTTCCATTTCCTTTTCTACTAATGAAGGATTTGTTGCTACATATTCAATCTTTCCATCATCGGTAAGTACATACATATTGTTTTTTCTATACACACCTCTGAATTTATTTTGAAGAATATTTCTGGATAAAATTCGGTGGGCTTCAAGGATGTTTTCTTTATTTAGAGGCTTGTTTTTTGCAAATTGATATGCCTCGTACAAGTCATCTGTCTTTTTTGTATAATCGGGCTGAAATTCTATTCCAAAATTTTTATGTTTTATAAAACTGTCCAGCTCTATCTCTTCACCCTCTATTTTACTGGAAAACACAGAAGATACCGAAGTGTAAAAGCTGAAATTATTATTTGAAATTTCAGCATCTTTCAATCCATAAAATTTTTCTGCAATATCTTTTGTATTTGGTAGATATTGCTGAAAAAGGAGTTTTTTTATGGATAGAAGTCCTTGCATTTTGTTGTAATAGATTAAGTTATTATTTTGTGAGTTGCCAATTATCCCAAATCGGTTTTTCTATTTTGTAGGTTTTATATATTAATTCGTTATAAGTTTTCCAATTCGGATATTATACTTTGGACTGATAATTTTTCTAAAAGAGAAAAGGCAAACCATTTTTTCCCTAAATCTTTTAGTGAAGCTCCAAGGTGATAGATTATTTCTTTGTCAATAATCAAAAAACGGTCATGACTTCTATTAAAAACCTTTATTTCAAAATTTCCATATTGCTCATTTGCTTTTTGAAGATCCAAAGTAAGTTGATTGCTTATAGTTTTTACAAGTATTGTTGCTTTAACCGATTTTTCTTTTTTTGCCAAATGGGTAAAACTGGTTTCATCAATATAATTATCAATTAAAATAATATTTTTCTTTGCAGAGCGAATTATTTTTGATGCTAATTCGTATGCGTCAAATACTTGTCCATTAAAAAAAACTCCTTGTTTTGGTATAGGCTCTCTATTATCCAGTGCTTTGAAAATTTCCTCAAATCTTTGTTCGGTTTCAATATGTTTCCTCTCAAGATTATTTAGACGAAAATTTACAAATTGATTATCTTGTATTACCCTTCGCATTTCTATAAATGCCCTCATGATTTCCACATGGACTTTTGCAGCCATCGAATTTTTTATCACACCAGAAAGACCAGCTACACCTTGTTCTGTAAAAACATAAGGCAAATATTTCCTGTGTTTTCCTCTTTTGTCTTTTAAGATAGCATTTTGCGAACTTAAAGAAATTGATTCTTTTTGAGATTGAATTTCGAACCATTCTGTTTCTGTAAGCTGAAACATAAAATCTGTGGGAAAACGGTTAAGATTTCTTTTAACTTGCTCATTCAGTCTACCCGTTGTAACATGGTATATTTCCGCCAAATCGACATCCAGCATTACTTGAACTCCACGAACACTAAATATCCGATTTTGAATTTCGTTTGTTGAAAATTGAATTTCATTTTTCATTTCAGGTAGAAAATATAGTTGTTAGATTTGGATATGTAGTGTAATATACTTCCCGAAAATTGTTAATTATATTTTGTTTTTCCACACCATCTCTCCCAACAAAGTACCTCTGGTAGAGCTGGTTACCATTACCTCAACAAAATCGCCCAATTTAGTTCCTTCTACTTTATCAAAAACGACCACTGCATTTTGTGAATTTCTACCTTTCCATTGGTTTTTATCTTTTTTGGAAACGCCGTCTATCAACACTTCATGCACTCTTCCTACATAAGATTTCATTCTTTGGGTGGACAAAACGCCTTGCAAATCCACCACCTCTTGCAATCTTCTGCCCTTCACATCGTCCGGAATGTTGTCTTCCATTTTTTTGTGGGCCAAAGTTCCGGGTCTTGCAGAATAGGCAAACATATAACCATAGTCGTATTCCACAGCTTTCATTAATGATAAAGTATCCTGATGGTCTTGTTCGGTTTCATCGCAAAATCCTACCATGATATCTTGTGAAAATGCTATTTCAGGTACTAATTTTTTGGCTTCAGCTATCAATTCCAAATACTCTTCCCGGGTATGTTGTCTATTCATGGCTTTTAGCATAGCATTGCTGCCACTCTGTACCGGAAGATGTACATATTTGCAAATATTTTTATGTTTTGCCATCATCTTGAACACATCAATACTCATATCTTGTGGATTGGAAGTAGCAAATCGTAACCTCACACCGGGAATTTCCGTGGCTACCATATCCAATAATTCGGCAAAATGTACCGCTGTGGCTTGTTGCATTTCCGAGGCTTTGTCGAAATCTTTTTTAGCACCACCTCCGTACCAAAGGTAGGAATCTACATTTTGTCCGAGCAGGGTAATCTCTTTATATCCGTTGTCCCAAAGCTCTTTACATTCTTTGATGATGGAGTGCGGATCTCTACTTCTCTCCCTTCCACGGGTAAAAGGCACGAT
>JAFDZJ010000006.1 GCA_018266965.1 Bacteroidota bacterium | reverse complement strand
GATTTTCTTCTACCGTAAAAGCAATATCAAACGATTTGTTTTTAAAATCATCTAACCTGTTTCCTAGCTTGAAGCCCACACATTCCATGTTTCTACCAGAAATATCATTTGGGATATAGAATTTCAAATGATTACCATCTTTACCCATCAACTTTACTACACCTGTGGAGTTTTGGTTTTTCAGTACCAAAATAGGTTTCATATTTTGTGGTCCAAAAGGAGCTAGTTTTCTATGAAAATTAAAAAAATCTTTGTTCAATGTTCCAATATCAATAACAGCATCTATTGTTATGGTAGGATTTTTTTGATGGTCTTTAATTTTTGAAGCTACCACTTTTTCAAATTTTATTTTAAAATCATCAAACTTCGATTTCTCCATAGACAATCCAGCTGCTGCAGGATGTCCACCGAATTTCAAGAAATATTCCGAACACATTTCTAGTGCTTCGTGCAAATCGAAATCCGAAATAGATCTTGCAGAAGCTACTATTTCATTGTCGTTGCCATCTGTAAATACCAAGGTCGGTTTGTAATGAGATTCTGTAAGTCTAGAAGCTACAATTCCTATAACTCCCTTATTCCAGTTTGGGTTATAGACAACGGTGGTAAAATTTTCAGTTTGATTGGTTTCTGTAATTTGGTTGAGGGCAGATTGTGTAGAACTCATATCCAATCCTCTTCGTTCTTCATTTAGCTCCATTATTTCTTCAACAATTTGTGTAGCTTGTTTCAGATTGTCCGAAACCATCAGTTCTACGGCTGCTTTTCCATGAGAAATTCTTCCGGCAGCATTTATTTTAGGAGCAATTTCGAAAACAATGTTAGAGATTTCAAATGTAGATAGTTTTTCTTTTGGTATGAGCAATCGAAATCCAAGTTTCGATTTTTTCCTAAGTATTTTCAATCCCATTTTAGCAAAAGCCCTATTTTCTCCTGTCATAGAGACAATGTCGGCAGCAATGGAAATAGCCAATAAATCAGTAAGTTCTTGAAGTTCTATTTCCGGTATCTTGTAGATAGTGTTGAGGCCTTGGCAGAGTTTGTAGCCCACACCACAACCAGAAAGTTCCTTGAAAGGGTAGCGGCAATCTTTTCTTTTAGGATCGAGGACAGCAACAGCATCAGGGATTTCTTCTCCTGGCAAGTGATGGTCGCAGATGATGAAATCGATACCAAATTTTTTTGCATATTCTACTTTGTCTATTGCTTTTATACCGCAATCCAAAGCGATAATAAGACTGAACCCATTGTTTTTTGCATAGTCTATACCTTCGGTGGAAACTCCATATCCTTCGCCATTTCTATCCGGAATATAAAAATCCAAATATTTTTTTTCTACAATTTTGGAAAGATAGAGATACATAAGCGAAACTGCAGTAGTTCCATCGACATCATAATCGCCATAAACTAATATTTTTTCGCCATTTTCTATTGCGTTAGCAACTCTTTCAACAGCATTTTGCATATCTGCCATCAAAAAAGGATTGTGGATATCTTCTAATGTAGGTTTGAAAAATTCCCTAGCTTTTTGGTAGTTGTCAATTTCTCGAAGGACAAGTAATTTGGATTCGAAAGTTCCAAAACCAAGCGAAGAGCTAAGTCTGTCCACCGTGTCCTCATCGGGTTCGGGTTTGTAAATCCATTTTAAACTCATAGAGAACAAAACTAATAAAAATTATTGGATTTTTTGGGATTTTCTAATTATATTTACAGTCAAAACTTTTTTAAAATGACGAAAATTTTTGGCAGTATGGTTGTTACTGTTTTTATTTTGAACTCTTGTATGTCGATAGATGTTGCCACCAATTATCCAAGACAATCGCCAGTATATTCTCCTGCCAAAGGTGTAACGGATTATGCTGTGGAGCAAGAGTTCCAACAGTTGAATAAAAATTACAAACAAGATACCAAAGGATTATTATCTATCATGATGAATGATGATGTCAATAGTAGCAAAGCTGCAATAACAGTGGAAAATGCTTCTCCTTGTAATATGGTATTTGCTATTTCTGGAAATGGATCATTTATAAAAATCCCGATTGGTGTAGGACAGACAAGAGGTGTTGTGTTGCAAAAAGGTCAATACAATCTTTCTTCAAAAGTTTGTTCTTCTTATTACAATGAAACAAAATGGATACAAGGTGGAGTAAATTTAAAACTGAATGAATAATTTTTTTTGCGATATTTAAACTTCTCATATACCCAAGGTGTACATTTTAAAAAAAACATTGATATAATGTATTGATGTTCAGTAACTCATAAGCTTCATACGAGAGTGGGAAATGTAGATGATTTAATTTTAAAGAAAATGAAAAAATCAGAAATGTTGAAATCTGTTATTAATTCTTAAATTTATTTTTCACGAACTTTGCAATTATGAAAACCCTCATCTCAATAGTTGGAACCACAGGAATTGGAAAGACAAAATTGGCGATTGATTTAGCAAAAGCTTTAGATACCGAAATTATTTCCTGCGACTCTCGACAATTTTTTCGTGAAATGGAAATCGGAACAGCAGCACCTACCCAACAAGAGTTGTCCATGGCAAAGCATCATTTCGTAGGAAACCTGTCTGTTGTTAATGATTATTCTATTGGCAAATTCGAGGTAGATGCTTTAGAAAAAATTAATGAATTGT
>JAFDZJ010000069.1 GCA_018266965.1 Bacteroidota bacterium | reverse complement strand
GGAATATTAGTAAGTAATTTTATAGCTCTTCCGTCGCCAATCTGTAAGGTAAATTTTTTGGAAGGTTGATGAAAAACAGTATGTCCATGGGAAGCAATTACATCTATATTTTCAATAGTATTATTGTCAATAAAGTCTTTTACCAATTGCCCAAGCAAGAAACCATATTCCACATTCAATTGCAACAACTCTTCCGGAGAAAGATGAATAGCATTTTTCAATCTATTTTCCCACTCCTTAGTATATCGGATTGTTTGTGCTTTTATAATCTGATAACACAAATGCTCAGTATATTGTTCGAATTTTGTGTAACAAATATCCAGACCATCTAGACTAGTGCCGGACATCAAACCTATTGCAGAAAAATTATGGCTTAACATTTTCCCCTTTTAAAGAAGGCATTTTCATATTATTGAAATCACCAGAGTTATTAAAAAAAGTATAACTAGAAAAATCGTCTTTGGCTTTCATTCCGTTTTTCCCTACCAGTGTAGAGCCATCTTTGTCAGTAACATACACCGTATCTTTGGTATATACCAACCTATTTGCTTGGTCCCAATAGATGGATTGCATGGCAAAAATTTGACCTTCATTGGTAATTATTCTTACATTTCCTTTGGCTTCATAAAATTTTTTCATTTCTGTAAATTTAGCATATTTAGCAGAAATCCTCCCCGGAACTTTTGGCTTTTTGGGGTCGAAAAATTCTATTTTCACCCCTTTCCTAGCCACAACGAAAGGAGTATCGATTAACTCGAATTTTTCTATGATGGGTGCAGTTGCTTTCAGTTTTATAAATCCTGAATCTCGTTGTACAATATGGGCGTTGTAGATAATCTGCGAGGGAAAGTTTTTATTTTTATTGGCATCTGCTTTTGCCATATCTTCTTCACAGGAAACAAGCATCAAAAAAAATATAGCTCCCACGAAAGTAGTAGCTATATTGAGTATTTTTTTATTGAATGTACAAAAACTCATTTAGTAATACAATTTCTTTCCAAACCATTTGTCTGCAAAGTTAATACCTATTTTCAGGTTAACAAAAGTTTGGCTTACCAATTCATTTTGTACCGTTCCTCTTTTACCAATTTCTAATCCCAAATCTATGGAACTCATCTTGTTGATAGAGTTGTTTTTGAAAGGCAAGGAAGCTCCTGCGGTTATCGCAAATGAATTTATATTTTTATCATTTATCCTCAAATTTCCTTTTTCATAATAAGCACCAAATCTATAAATTACCCTAGACAAGTAGTTTCTGAAATTGTTGTAGTTGGGCAATATCCATCCTCCAGCAGCAAATCTGTAAGAGTCTTGATAAGCAAAAGGTTTTCCATAAAAAAGTATTTGTTCTCCTTTTTTAAAATCCATTTGCGAACCAACAAACCATTTATTAGCATGTCCATATCCTGCACCTAAAGACATTTCCATAGGGATAAGATTTTTGGATTGATCGACTTTTTGTTCTATAATAGATTCATAAGATTTATCGCCTTTGGAATTGTAGAAATAGGTACTATTGAGGTACTCCGATTTCATATCATTGGTATTTCCAAGTGTAGTAGTAGCACCAATCGTTAATTTTCTATCATTCCAAAAAGTTTTTTGATAATTTGCACCTAGAGTAAAGTTGAAATTTTTAACAATGGTTTTGGTTTCATATCCATTGATAAGCTCTGCATTGGAATAGGTAAGTTCATTAATATCAAACAGATTTCCAAAATAGTAGTTTGCTCTCAAACCCAAAGAAAATTCCGGAATTATGGTGTAAGAAACAGCAGCCTTCAAGGTATTAAGTGTACCTTCGCCACGAAAACTTTGTGCTTGTATAGTCCCATCGGAAAGCGTGTTACTAATGACCATATTGTACCTTTTGGAACTGTACGGTTGGTAACCTATCCCGAATTTCACTTTTTGTGAAAGTGGAAACGCCAAAGAAATATTGGACAAATAAGTAGAATGTTTGGTAATATCCGAATTGTTGTAATTGGATTTGAAAAAATTATTTTCATTGATGGCTTCCAACTTGAAAGAAGTAAGTTCCAAATTCTTATTATTTGCAGGATTTTCAAAATTAAAGCTATTGTTGATATCCGAAATATAAGCTGTAGATATACCTCCCATGGCAGAGATTTCTACATTTTTATCGTATTGAGTTTCTCCTAAACCGAAGGCAGCATAAGGTGAGTTGCCTATATTCTGAGCATGGAGAAAAAATCCCGCTGTAAGAAAAGACAATCCTATTATTTTTTTCATTATTGAATTTTAGAAAAATGATTGCAAATATCTAAATTATTAACGAACTGAAAAAATTTTGAGAGGTTAAAATTTGTTAAGGTTTGTAAAAAAAGTGAAAAATATTTCTCAACAGTCAACAATCTCAATAATTATTAAAATTAAATTTTTAAAAAATGTATATTTGGAACATGAATTGGGAAAATATTATCGGACAAGAAAACCTAAAAAATGCTTTGAAAAATAGCATTGCCGAAAACAGAATCAGTCATGCACAACTATTTGTAGGAAAAGAAGGTTACGGCGTACTGCCAATAGCAATGGCTTATGCCAAAGAAATATTAGCATTAGAAAATCCAAATGCCGCCAACAAAGTAGAAACCATGAACCATCTGGATTTGCATTTCAGTTTTCCGGTTTTCACAGAAAACAAAGACTCTACAAGTAAAAGATTATATGATAATTTCCGAGAAATGATTTTGGAAAATCCTTATTCGCAATTCGAGGATTGGACAAAGCTATTGGAGTCCGAAAACAAACAATTTTTTATTTCCGCTAATGAAATGGAAGATATTTCACAAAAATTTTCTTTGAAAAGTTTTGAAGGAGGCACCAAAATCCTTATTGTTTGGAGAGCCGACAAAATGAATACTTCCGCAGCAAACAAATTTCTGAAATTATTAGAAGAACCTCCTGCAAAAACACTAATTTTCTTAACCGCTGAAAGCACACAAGATATGCTTCCAACGATACTTTCCAGGACACAAATCGTAGAAATCCCTAGGATAGAAGAAAAAATTATTGAAGAGATACTTATAAAAGATTATTCTGCAACTCCGGAATTTGCACAAAGTGTTACCATACAATCACAAGGAAATTGGAACGAAGTTATTAAAAATTTGAAACAGGAAGACAATTATTCGGAGTTCGAAGAATTATTTATTACTTGGGTTAGAAATGCTTTTATGGTAAAAACAAAACCAGAGAATATAAGACAAATTATCCATTGGAGCAGAGATATAGCAGCTTGGAACAGAGAAAAGCAAAAAAACTTTTTAGAATATTGTGCAGAAATTTTCAGACTGGCTCTCATGCAAAACTATGCCGACCCTACTTTGGTCTATAAAAAACT
>JAFDZJ010000068.1 GCA_018266965.1 Bacteroidota bacterium | reverse complement strand
TGGGCATTGGTTCGGGCAGACGGAATTCTACTCAACATTAATTCACAACTTCAACTTTTTATTTATAAATTGGGCAGCGGTTCCGGCAGGACAAGCTATGAAAGCCAGCACTGCAGCAAGCCCAAACGTTACCTGCCATTTTAGGACGACACGTTACAACAATCAACAATGACAAAAATTAGGCATCGCTTTATAAACCATAACATCAACCCAAAGACAGAAACTTTGGTTATTGGGACATTTAACCCAGACACAGAGGAAAACATTGCTGACTTCTTTTACGGCAGACAAAGGAATTTTCTTTGGACACTTATTCCAACGTCATTCAATGAAACTTCATTAAAAGGAAAGACCCGAAATGAAAAATTGAAATTCATTGAAAAATACAGAATTGATTTTATAGACCTAATTTCAGAGGTTGAAGTTGAAGAAGTCGCAAATTACGATGACGGCTATCTTGACAGTAAAGTTTCCGAATGGAGAGACGTTATCTCTGAAATTGACAAACTCACAAACTTGAAACGGGTTTGCTTGACAAGAAAATCGTTTGGAGATATTCCGAATTTGAAAACAAAGATTGAAGAAATCAAAAATCATTGTGAAAAGAAAAAAATTCTTTTTCAGTTATTAACAACACCTGCAAGGTTTTATGGACAGGCAAAACAAACAGAATGGGCAAATTTCTTTATCTATGATAACTGACAGCCAAACGAACTTCTTATACTTAGCAGACACATTGCCAACTAAGTATCCCGACTTTTACAAACGGTTTGAAAAGGTATTGACCGACTGCAATATCAATTTTGCACTACTTCCTAATACAAAAGACGTTTGGGCTGTTGATTATATGCCCATTCAGACAGAGTTGAACAAATTTGTTCGCTTCCTATATCTTCCATCGTATTTGACCAAGTATAAAAAATATGCAAATACAATTTCAGACGTTGATACTATTTGTAATTACATCGGAATTGAAACAATAAAAACAGACATCATTATTGACGGTGGTAATGTAACACGTTGGACAAACAAAGTTATTATGACTGACCGTGTTTTTAAAGACAACCCAAACTACGAACGCAAACAGCTAATAAAAGAACTTTACGAACTCTTAAAGGTTGACAAACTCTACTTTGTCCCCGAACAACCAGGGGATTTTACAGGTCATTCAGACGGAATGGTTCGTTTTGTTGATGAACACACAGTTATCATTAACGACTACAAACAAGAGAAAGAAGAATTTTATAGAGCTTTTGAAATCGCCATTCACAACTCAGGACTTGAATACATCACAATTCCTTACAACGTTTATGACAACAAAAGCAATGACCACGCAAATGGCGACTATATCAACTATTTGCAAATGGAAAATACTGTAATCATTCCGACCTTTGACATCAAAGAGGACGACTTAGCAGTAAGACAACTTGAAACAATTTTCGCAGGACAAAATATTCAGACTATCGAAAGTAACGAAATAGCTTATGACGGAGGAATACTGAACTGCATAACGTGGAACATAAAGACCGACAAACAAAACGGCAGGTAACAAGGTATTGCCAAAAGCGGGGCTGAACGGCTTTGATTGGACATTTGTGCGAGGTTCAACGGTAGTATTTCGATTGAACTTTTGTGCTAAAAATCCCCGCCTTCGGCAATACCCTGCTCGTAAGCTGCAATACGTAGACACACTCTAAAATTTAAAACGATTAATCAATGGCAATTTTTGGTGCCGGCTCTAATTGGGAAGGCGTAGAAAAAAAAGAAAAGTTTTTTGACAATCAAGAATATGTGATTGGTTGGGACTATAATGATTCAAAAGATTTATACGACATCATTTCTATTTTGAAAGCAGGAGATATTGTTTACTTGAAATCTAACCAATCAGGTTCAAGAACATTGAGAATAAAAGGCATTGGTGTTGTTTGCCAATCATTACTTCATAATTTTTTTGACACACAAATTAATCAGGAAAAATTAAGTATTGCAATTAAAGTAAAATGGGTTGTTAAAAAGGAATTTAAAATAACAATCCCACCAAAAGAAGGAAAGCTGACAAATTTCAGGGCGGCGACATTTTATGAAGAATTTTTGCCCTTCGTACAAAAACAAATTATAGAAACACTATTTACTCAATAAAATATTCCAGAATGAGACCTTTATTATTTACAATCATTGTAACACTTTTCACTTCAACATCTTTTGGACAATATCCCAATTCAAATAGAACCTTTGCAGGTGACGAAAAATATGTAAAAGAGTTAGACAGCATTTCATTTCTTATAAAAAAAAGTCCGACAAATTCTACTTTATATTTTGAAAGGTATAAAATTGGGAAATTCAAAATTGCGGATTCAAGAAAATATAATTTACACCAATTTGACCTAGATAAATGTATTTCCTTAGACTCAACTAATGCCAAATACTATTTTGAAAGAGCAAGCTATTATCAGGATGAAAAGAAAGATTATAAAGCAGCGTTAAAAGATTTAGATTCTGCAATTAAATTTGAATCTGACAATCCAAAATATTTTAAAAGCAGAGGTTCATTAAAATACTTCGATTTAGAAGACAAAATTGGCGGTTGTTCAGATTGGACAATTGGCTCTAAATTAAAAGACAAAGAACCATTTGCGTACATGGAAGGAAGCCAAGAAACTTGCGAACGCTTTTTGGAAAGATGCAAATAGCCTTCCAGAATGTACTGCAGCTTACATTGGGTTTGGCGTTATTGGGGCATGACGTTGTTATCTTCAACTGCAGCAACATGGCAGCAGTTGTTCGGGCTTGACCGAATCCTATTTGGCTTTTTGTTGTTATCTTCAACATCTGTTTTCCAATTGGGCTTTAGTTCCGGGCGGACGTTTTTCAAATCCCCCAACAACGCCAAGCCCTGCCCGTTGGCTGCTATTAAATTTGGACACACCCTGCACATGAAACAGAAACCTTATAATTTACTTTTGTGGACAGGACTTATTTTGGTTTTGACCTCATTTTTTATTTTGAAACAAAACAATTCAGTTGACATACATCTTCACGACACTTATTTTGTAATTGCTCATACTCATGTTTTTTGGTTGTTAGCAATGTTAGCTTTATTTGTATGGACACTTTATTTATTGACAAATAGAATATTGTATTCAAAAGCTCTTACGTGGACACATGTTATTGTAACAATCTTGACACTTCTACTTTTTGCATTGACACTTTTTTTCGGTGACAGTTTTATGAACCCAACACCACGACGGTATTATGATTATAGCAGTTGGAATTCATTTGATAATTACACGACATTTACAAAAGCTATTGGTATAACAATATTTGTATTGCTGTTGGGACAATTTATTTTTGTTATAAACTTAATTGCGGGACTGTTCAAAAGACTGACCAAACGTAAGACTTAACAGCAGCCAACATTGGTATTGCTGCAAGTGGGGCTGGACGTTTAAACTTCGGCTGTTTGCATCGCTGTACTTTGGTTCGGGCAGACGAATGTCAATTTGGCTTTTTGTTGTTAACTTCAATTTTATATTTCAATTGGGCGGCGGTTCCGGGCTGGACGTTATAAAATATCCCACCTGCAGCAATACCTGCCCGTTATAGGTAACCTTATTTGAAATTTGTGAATATTACAGAACTTCAAGACAAGATTGTTCAGGTCGTAAATTATCAAGCGACATATTTGACTCTAAAATATGACACAGAAATTTTAAGATTTGACTTTATTGATAAAAAGGAATTCAATTTATCAAAGGATAAAATTGGACAACTTGATTTCTATGAGACACATCCTTTATTGATAGATTACAATGAGGAAGAGTTAACGACTTTTATAAACACCAAACCTAACGATCTTGACAGTTTTGTAAAGGACTTTGAATTAGCTATTGATAGCATAACTCAAGGTTGGAGATCTTGGACAAAATATGTAACGAATGATTCAAACTTTACAGTTGTGAATTTCTTTAATAACGTCAAGAATGGAACAGGAATACTTTTGAAAGCACCTTTTTCAATAACAATGGAAGTGAATAGGATTTGTGAAAAATATGGCGTAATGACAAAGACACTTGGTGGAGAGAGAAAGCTCGACGATTTCAAACTTTTGTTAGTCGATGATAATTATGTAATTGCGAGAGAATTTAGATTGCACGATCAAGCAAAACTTAGACAAGGTCACCTATAACATGGTATTGCCAAAAGCGTGGCAGACGGAATACTATGAAACAATTTTACTAAATTTAGACTTCGGTATTTCAGTTGAGCGTTAGTGCAAAAACACCACGCCTTCGGCAATACCCGGGCGTTAGCACCAATACTATGAGACGACAACAAACAGAAGATATTATCAAATTTTTAAAGGACAATATTGAGCCATTAGAAAACAACGCTTATGGACTTGGGTACAGAGCTTCCGTTTATCTGACAGACGGTACGTTTTTGCCTTGTGTAATATTCCGCAATTCAAAGACTGTTGTGAATTTGGCAATTAGACGATTTAAGGAAGAGCAAACTGGGAAAGGAATTTTTAATCGTTCATATGGACTTGGTTATTATAACATAGTTAAAAATTTTGTTACAAGTGGAAATTGCATAAACGACTATGACATTGATAGAGTGGAAAAAAGCAAGTTTGCGTTTCCATTAGACATACAAAGACAAATTCAAGGAGAGACAACAATGGGCTGGACAGGATTTGCGAGTAAAATGAAAGACGGAAAGCACTTTGGTTTTGGGACAACATTCCATTGGGAGTTTTTTCAAATACCAGACGGTTACTCAGTTGACGACATCGAAGAAATTATTAATCATAGTTACGTTCTAAAAAATGGAGAGTTGCGCTCACATCGACAAGGTCCGCAGACAAGACCCGAAGAATATAAAGATGCAGTTGTTTACAGAGAAAGACCATTTTTCGAATGTTACTTAGACAATTTATAAAACCAAAAATGACAGAAAGCGGAAGAAGTACTGGTGCTAACAACAGTTTTACGCAATGCAGGCGGAAGTAAATGCATGGGGCTTTAGTTTTTTTATTTATCTTTAGTTCAAGCCCGAGCTGAAGTGCTGGCAAATCCTGCACTGCGTAAAGCTGGCTACCGTTAGCGGCAATCCTTCATATTCCGCCACGAAATATATTCCTCAAGCTAACGGTAGGTGGAAGAAATATTATTAGATTAGCAGTGCTTAATGTAAGGCCGATTTTAAAACTGTTGCGTAATAGCACGAGTG
>JAFDZJ010000067.1 GCA_018266965.1 Bacteroidota bacterium | reverse complement strand
TTCTTGCCATTTCATATTGCTCCATTTTACACCACAAAGGTATTATTTTTTTTCTTAATATCGGATAGTTTTATTTTTATTTATTACCGATATTAATATTTATGTCTATAGTCTAATCTTAAAACAAAGGAAACTATCTAATCTCGCCTAATGACGAGACAAGCTATCTAATCTTTAATTTCTAACCTCTAACCTCTAACCTGTAATTTATGATAGGCTACGGCGATATTAATTTCAAAATAAGAAAAGTCGTCACCCAATTCTTCCTTTATTGCTTTTAAAGATTGGATAGCTTGATTTTTTGCGATAGAGATAATGGGTTCTATTTTGTTAATATCCATCAATTCACCAGGCTTTATTTTCCCCACTTCAACAAAATTGACCAAATGATTTTGAATGGTATTTAAAGACAAACTTCTTGTTTTTGCAATTTCTTCAATACTATTTCCTGCTTTAAACATTTGATAAGTGGTGGTGAAAGTTCCCGCTTCATAAGTCTTTTCTTTTTTTGGTGTACTTTGTTTTTTCGGCTTTTTTTCAGCGATTTTTGTTGTCAAATTATTTTTGATACAATAATCTACAATAGATGGTAAAATTATTTCTCCATATTTCTCAATTTTAAAAGCACCGAAACCACTTATCTGACTCAATTCTTCTTTTGAATGAGGAAGGTAGGTTGATAATTCAAGCAAAGTTGCATCAGAAAAAACAACATAAGGTGGTACATTTTCCCGTTCGGCGATTTCTCGTCTTAATGTTCTCAATTTGGCAAACAAATCTTCATGCGAATCAAATTGGTGAGCTGAATAATCGGTATCCAATTCGGTAACACTAACTGCTTTTGCCTGTTCTTTTACTTTTCGTAAGTTTACTTTTTTATGCTTAAATAAAACCAAATTACTTTCTTCAGTTAACTTTAAAACCGGAAATTCTTCATTTGACTCTCTCAAAAAGCCATTAATAATTAATTGCTTTATCAAGTCTTGCCAGTAGGTTTTATTAGCATTTGCTCCAATTCCATAAGTCGGTAAACTACGCATATAATCAGTAATTTTTACTCCTTTTGAACCTCGAAGGAAATCGATAATTAAATTTTTACCATAGCGTTCTTTCAATCGATAAACGGCACTTAATAATTTTTGGGTGTCAATGGTTGCGTCCCAATTTTCAAAGTCGCTTAAACAATAATCGCAGGAATTACAATTTCCATCATGTTTTTCTCCAAAATATTCCATCAAATATTGTCGTCTGCATTTTTGCATTTCCGCAAATTCTGACATTTGTTGCAATTTTTGTAACATTAGAGTCGATTGCTCCTCGTTGCCTTCAATCATTGCAAATTTTTTCAACTTCATCACATCGGCATTCGAGTAAAATAAGATTGCTTCACTCGGCAAACCATCTCTTCCTGCTCTTCCGGTTTCTTGGTAATAACTTTCTATATTTTTGGGCAAATCTGCATGTATTACAAAACGAACATTACTTTTGTCGATTCCCATTCCAAACGCAATGGTAGCAACCATAACTCGGATTTTGTCTTTAATGAAATCATCTTGAACTTTTGCTCTTTCTATGGCAGAAATTCCTGCGTGATAGAATGCTGCATTCACACCGTTTTCTTTTAAATTGTTCGCCATATCTTCTGTTCCTTTCCTCGATAAACAGTAGATAATTCCAGAATCATTCGGATGTTCGTTAAGATATTGAGCGATGTGGTTGAAAACAGATTGTTTTGGCTGTACAAAATATTTGATATTGGCTCGGTCGAAAGAAGAAATCAAAACCAAAGGCTCGTGCAGATTCAGTTGTTTAATGATATCTTGTCTCGTAATTTCATCAGCACTCGCCGTTAATGCGATGATTGGAGTTTTCGGAAATTGTCTTTTTAATCCATTCAAAAACAAATAGTCCGGACGGAAATCGTGTCCCCAATGCGAAACACAATGTGCTTCATCTATTGCAAAAAGAGAAATATCAACCTCATTTAACAAATTTAAAAATGCACCATTATCAGCACTCAACTTTTCGGGTGCTACATATAAAAGTTTAAGTTTTCCTTGTTTTAGTTGGTTCAAAGTTTCATTTTGTTCCAAACCACTCAACGAAGAATTGAGAAAAGCTGCCGAAATACCATTTATTCGTAAAGCATCTACTTGGTCTTTCATCAATGCAATTAGTGGTGAAATAACAATAGCCGTTCCCTCCAAAACCAATGCCGGAATCTGGTAACAAAGTGATTTACCACCACCGGTAGGCATCAAAACAAACGAGTCTTTTTTAGCAATTGCATTGTCAATTGCACTGGCTTGTTCGAGTCTGAAACTGTCGTAGCCAAAATGTTGTTGTAATATTTCTAAAGGAGATTTCATGGTATTAGAATTGTGTTTGAGTAAAAGTAAGAAATCCCAACGAAATGTCAGGATTTTGATTTTAATTTTTGCTTAATAAAGGATTCTAATTTTTGGAAATTTTCTTGTCCTAAATCTATTTCATCAAACATAAATGAATTTTTAAAAATCATTTAAAAAATTTCTAAATCCCTCTATTAAAAAGTTTTCAATTTTTCTGCAAATGCAATAATATGCCCATCAATGTCTGCAAAATAACATACTTTGTCGCCCCAATCCTGATTTTTGATTTCACTAATTAGTTTTGCACCTATTTTAACAGCGTTTTCAAATTCCAGTTCTATATTTTCAACATAAAAATATAGTTCACATCTTGGCATTCCGTTTCCTAGGTTAGGATGAGGTGTTTTGTCTGAAAGAATTTTTGCAATTCCATTATTTGGCATTAGTCCCAATTTGCAGTTTTCGGCAAGTTTAAACTCTGTCATTCCTGGTACATTCAAGTCAGGATTTTGTCGGAATAATTTTGTGTAAAAGTCAGTACTTGCTTGTTGGTCGGCTACATAAAGTATTGTTTCTATGAATTGAATGTGTTTCATTTACCTTAATTTTATTTGGAAAAAATTTTACAAATTTGTTTCAATAGGATTTTTGTCAAATGTCGGCAAAAAAACCTTTAAATAAAACAAAAAACGCTGAAAATCATAATGATTAACAGCGTTTAGAGTACCCCAGACGGGACTTGAACCCGTACATCCTTGCGGATACAGGATTTTAAGTCCTGCGTGTCTACCAATTCCACCACCAGGGCGAGTAGAAATAGAGCGAAAAACGGGATTCGAACCCGCGACCCCAACCTTGGCAAGGTTGTGCTCTACCAGCTGAGCTATTTTCGCAAAAAAGTTTTCTAATTGTATTAGAAAACTTAAATTGTGCGGATGAAGGGACTCGAACCCCCACGCCTCACAGCACCAGATCCTAAGTCTGGCGTGGCTACCAATTACACCACATCCGCTAGTTTCAAAATGAACTTCTGTTCTGTTTTTGTGAGTGCAAATATAGTACATTATTTCAATAGTTGGTAATTTTTTTTATTTTTTTTAAGTAATTTTATTGTTTGTATTTTGCGGTTGTTGTATTGTATTGATATTCAAATTAATAAACAAAAGAGCTTTTTTAGATAAATAGTATTGTTTATAGCATTAGTAGCCTCAATCTAATTTTTATTCTATAAAATATCTCGAGTTAATGGCTAGTTTCATTAGTATTGTTGGGTATAATTCTTATTTTTTTTCTTTTTCTTGGTATAAATTTTCTTTTTTCTTATCATTTGTTTACCTTTACCAATTCAATTATATAACAGATGGAATTACAAGGAACCGTAAAAAAATTAACTGAAATTCAAACTTTTGCAAGTGGATTTCAAAAAAGAGAATTAATATTACTTACCCAAGAGCAATACCCACAGCCTATTTCTGTGGAGTTTCTTCAAGACAAAATTAATTTGTTGGACAATATTGCCGAAGGTGAAAATGTGAAAATTGGAATTAATATTCGTGGTAGAGAGTGGACTTCTCCTCAAGGTGAAGTGAAATATTTCAATAGTATTACCGGTTGGAGAATAGAAAAAGTTACAGAAAGTAATATGGCTGCTCAACCTACACAAGCTAGTCCTAATACTGGCAACACCAACTCGGTTGCTCAAGAAAACCCGTTTATAGACAATGAAGAGGACGACAATCTTCCTTTCTAATCAGAATTCAAATAATATTATTTCCTACTTTTTCGAGTAGGATTTTTTTTCTAATATGGTGGTTTTAGATCCCAACGAAATAAGTTTTCCAGATCCAACATTCTATCATCCTTCCGATGGAGTAATTGCTATTGGTGGAGATTTGTCCGTGTCCAGACTTCTGTTGGCTTATGATCATGGGATTTTTCCTTGGTACAATCCTGGTGAAGAAATACTTTGGTGGTCTCCAGATCCTCGATTTGTTTTGTTTCCGAAAGATATTGTAATTTCTAAATCCATGAAAAAAATTCTGAATAGAAATCAGTTTTCGTTTACCTATAACCAATGTTTCAGAAAAGTGATGGAAAATTGTATGCAGATGGATAGAAAAGAACAAGATGGGACTTGGATTTCTAATGAATTGATTGATGCCTATGAAAAATTACACAAAATGGGAAGAGCAGAAAGCATTGAAGTTTGGCAAAACAATCAACTTGTTGGAGGTTTTTATGGGGTTATTGTTGGCAAGGTATTTTGCGGTGAGAGTATGTTTGCCAAAGTCAGTAATGCCTCAAAAGCTGGTTTTATCAATTTTATAACCCAAAATATGGATAGATTCGATTTGATAGATTGCCAAACACACTCGGAACATTTGGAAAGCTTAGGTGCTAAAATGATACGAAAATTGGATTTTTTAAAATACTTAAAATTGTAATATGGTTAATGAAAAAGAGAAATGGATAATTTTATTTCTACTAACTCTTATTTGGGGTTCGTCTTTTATACTCATCAAAAAATCGTTGATGTATTTTTCTCCCTATCAGGTAGGATCATTACGGGTATTGGTTGCTTCGCTTTTGTTATTGCCTTATGCCTTACTCAACATAAAAAAGCTACCTAAAAAACAATTGAAATGGATAGTATTGTCTGCACTAATAGGGAATTTTTTTCCGATGTTTCTCTTTCCTTTGGCAGAAACGGAAATCAGCAGTAGTATTGCTGGGATTATCAATTCCATGA
Source organism: Bacteroidota bacterium (assembly GCA_018266965.1). GTDB lineage: Bacteria > Bacteroidota > Bacteroidia > Flavobacteriales > Weeksellaceae > Amniculibacterium. The sequence continues at coordinate 3,139 of JAFDZJ010000067.1, read as the reverse complement.
TGCCGATATTCATTATTCTTATCACGATTATTTTTTGGAAAAACGAAACCAACAACAGACAGATTATTGGCGTATCAATTAGTTTTATAGGAGCGGTAATCCTAATGATGGGAAATGGAGAAATGGGAGAGGTGAAATGGGTGCCGATTGGTTTTTTACTGTTAGCCACACTTTTATACGCCATTAATTCCATTACAGTAAAGAAAAAACTATTGCACATAGAACCCAAATTACTTTCGGCTTTCGTTTTTGGGATTGTACTATTTTTTCCATCTTTGATTTCCTTGTCATTTTCTGGATTTTTCAATGAAATACAGTGGACTTCGGAGGTTTTTTTCGGGTTGTTATTTGTCGTTGCATTGGCGGTTTTAGGAACAGGTCTTGCCATGATGCTCAATTATAGATTGCTCTACATATCCAATGCTGTCTTTGCTTCTACCGTTACGCTACTCATGCCGATAGTTGCTGTTATTTGGGGACTTTTAGATGGAGAAAAATTAAGTTTGGCACAGATAATTGGAGCATCGATTATCTTGGCAGGATTATTATTCTTGAGGTCGAAGTTACCGAGTAAGAAATAAGAACTCAATATTAGGTTTTAGTTTTACCTTTTGGCTCTTACCTTTCACTTTTCACTTTTCACTTTTTACTTTTTATAGTCCAAGCTGTATTTCATATTATACAAATCATAACCTTTTGCCCAATAATCTTTTATGATTTCGAAAAGCTCAAACCCTTGTTTTTCATAGAAATGATTGGTGAGTTGAGAAGTCCTTACCGTTATTTCTTTTATAGATTTCATGGTTATAAGTTTTTCTATTCGGAAGTTTAGTAATTTTTTTCCAAATGATTTTCCATGGTAATCGGGGTGGATAATATCCCAACTTATTTTTGCCGATAAATATTCATTATCAAAATTTATTCCTCCACAACCTACGATTTTATGGTCGATAAGGATTATATAATACAATTCTCTTTCTGTTGCCAGGTATTTTTTGAAATCATCTATTTCTTCTGGTGCAAAATAAGCGGGTGTGTTGAGTTCGATAAGGTGGAGAACTTGGGGTAAGTCATTGTTTTCGTACGCTCTTATTGTACAATTGTTTTCCATTTCTTTTTAAATTTCCCAATCATTATTGTTTAGCTCCATTGCAATCAGCCAAGCTTCACTCCAACATGCTTGAAAATTGAACCCTCCGGTAACTGCATCTATATTGATGGTTTCTCCGGCAACGAAAAAGTTTTCTAAAGATTTTAATTTCATATTTTTGAAATCTATTTCCTTTAAATCTATTCCACCAGCTGTTACAAACTCATCTTTGAAGGTGGATTTACCATTGACAACCAATGTTTTTCTACACAAATTTTCCAAAATAAGTTGGATTTCTTTTTTGCTAATATTAGACAATTGTTTGTCCAAAGGAATGTTAGAAATTTCCAAAATCTTACCCCAGAATCGTTGGGTAACATCGAAAATTTTGCTTTGTCCTATTTGTTTTTTGGTGTTTTTTTCTCTAAATTCAAGAAAAATTTCCTCTGCTTCGGCAAAAGAAATAGATAGAAAATTTACAAGAATATCAAACTTGTAGTCCAATATTGCTAATTCTCTTGCTTTCCAAGCGGAGAGTTTTAGTATTGCAGGTCCAGACAATCCCCAATGGGTAATCAATAGTGGCCCATCTTCCGATGCTTTCAAGTTTTTTATTTGGACAGTAGCATTCGCAAAGCTAGTGCCGGGTAATTCTTTTAGTAAGTCATCTTTTATATTAAAAGTAAATAAAGACGGAACAGCTTCCACCATTTTTACTCCCATGTTTTCGAGTATTTTCCAAGATTTTGGCGAACTTCCGGTGCAGAAAACAACAATATCCGCTAGTAAATCCCCATTGTTGGTATGTATGGAATATTGGTTTTCCTTTTTTTCAATATTTTTTACCGTTGTTTTGGTTAGTACCTTTGTATTGTTTTTGGTGGCTTCTTTCTCCAAACAATCGATGATGGTTTGCGATTGATTACTTACCGGGAAAATCCTATTGTCTGCTTCTATTTTTAGCTCTACACCTCGGTCGGAAAACCACTCCATGGTATCTCCAGGTTGAAATTTACTAAAAACAGACCTCAATTCCTTATTTCCTCTAGGATAATATTTCACTAATTCTCGGGCATCAAAACAGGCATGGCTTACATTGCACCTTCCTCCACCGGAAATTTTCACTTTTTGTAAAACGCTTTGTTGTTGCTCCAAAATTGTTATATCATATTTGGACGAGTCTATATTTGCTGCACAAAAATATCCAGCAGCACCACCACCAACTATAACTATATTTTTCTTTTGCATAAATTTTTTATAAGCCACAAAATTAATATTTTTTCAAAAGCCTTAAATTGTTTATTTTTGTTTAGACATTTATTGTCACAAAAGATATGTTATAAAAGAATTTTTAGGATATTATTTTAATGCCTAGATTCAAATAATAAATGCAACTTTTGGGTTTGAAAGTAAAGGATTAAATATTTTTTCAAAAAAGAGAAGAGAAAAAATCTCTTCCCCTTTGTTGAATGGAATAATTTTCTCATCTTGCTCCTCGTCCAAAAATCGCAAAAAATGGGTCAATTAACCATAGAACAAAGATACAAAATTCAAACATTATTAGACATAGGATTTGATGGCATTGGCAATCAAATTTTGCAACTAAATGTTGGGTTAAAAGTATTGATGCTAGAAAAATGGTATGACAAAACTTATAAACCTATAAATTCTAAATAATGTTAAGCAATAATTTTGTTTTTGGGAGTTTATTAATTGTAATTGGTATTTTGTTTTTTTTAATTACATTTTTATTACATATAAAAGAGAAAAATAATGACGAAAACTTAAATCCATATTTGTATTCGAAGCATTTAGTTAGTTTGGGATTTTCTATTTTGCTCATTTTATTAGGTTTACACAAAATGTTTAATTAATACCGGACAAGAAAAACATTTAATTTACATAGGAGGCACTCCGTATGAATCCCCACGCTGGTGCGAGCGTCTCGCTCGTACCCATAAACAATAAGGAATGAGTAGAAAGTATAAATTCAAAGAAAAAGATGGAGCTTATTTTATTAGCTTTGCTATCGTATTTTGGATAGACCTT
>JAFDZJ010000066.1 GCA_018266965.1 Bacteroidota bacterium | reverse complement strand
TTTATTTTATTACTAATGGAAAAATATTTTGTTTATATCTTATACTCCGAAACATTAAATGTGTATTACAAAGGTTTCACAGAGAATATAGAGAAAAGATTGGAATACCATCTTACAGGATTGTATAAATATACTTCTCAAACAAGAGATTGGAAGTTGGTTTACACAAACACATTTCACACTAAAAAAGAAGCTCTTATTGAAGAAAAGCGATTGAAAAAACTAAATCGTGTATCTATTGAAAAATTAATAAAAGGTTAGAGTACCGGCCTGTCATCTCGGCAGTCATGACGAAACGGGTTCGAGTCCTCTTGTCTGATGACGAGACAAATCAAATCCCAATTTTTTGAGTTGGGATTTTTTTTATTACTAATGGAAATTTTTTTGTTTATCTTTACTCAACCTATATCAAATTCAAATGGGAATGGTTTCAAAAAATATAAAAATCTTTTTCGGAATTCCTTGTAGTATATTTTTATTTCAGACAATATATTTAATTATTAAATATTATGAAATACCAGACACTATTCAAATTCATAATAATGGAAGTGTTGGAAATAAAATCTACTTATTCCTGTCCGTGGGAATAAATTTGATAATTTTATTCTTTATTTGGTATCTTATTAAAAATCCACATAAAATTAATCAACCTTATGAGGTGAATGAAGTTAATAAAGAATTAGTATTCCGAAACATTCAAATTTTTTTGGTGTGTTTAGCTATCATTATTACCATTATATTTTGTTTTGTAAATTAGGCTAATGTTGAAAAACTGTATTTGTAGTTTGCACCAACACAAATAAGTACTACTATTAAACTGCTAAAATCCTAGACTTTTCCTAACCTTTGATAGTGTTTCGTTGGCTATTATTCTAGTTTTTTCTGCTCCTTCTTGTAGTTTTGTTTCCAATTCGTCTAGGTGGTTCATGTAATAATCAAAGACTTTTCTTTCTTTTTCAAACCTTGTGAGGATAAGATTGAGTAATTCTGTTTTTGCATGACCATAACCAAAATTCCCAGAAAGATATTTTTGTCTTAGTATTTCTGTTTGTTCGGGAGTTGCAATAAGTTGATAGATTGCAAACACTTTATCTGTTTCCGGATCTTTGGGTTCTTCTAATGTTTTGGAATCGGTTTCTATGGACATAACCTGTTTTTTCAGTTGCTTTTCTGGTAAAAAAACATTTATGATATTTCCTCTGGATTTAGACATTTTTTGTCCATCTGTTCCGGGTACATACATGGTTTCTTTTTGTACTTCTACTTCTGGTAACACAAAAACTTCGCCCATTTGTCTGTTGAATTTTTCGGCAACATCTCTGGTAATTTCCAAATGTTGCATTTGGTCTTTTCCTACCGGAACTATTTCTGCATTGTATAGTAAAATGTCGGCTGCCATAAGTATAGGATAATTAAAAAGTCCAGCATTAACATCTGCTAAACGATCCGCTTTGTCTTTGAAAGAATGAGCCAAAGTAAGTCTTTGAAAAGGGAAAAAACAATCCAAATACCAAGTAAGTTCGCAGGTTTCTGGGATGTCGCTCTGTCTGTAAAAGTAGGTATTTTCTGTGTCCAAACCACAAGCAAGCCAAGCAGCAGCTATCTCGTAGGTGTTTTGCCTTAATTGTTCTGCATTTTTGATTTGGGTAAGGGAATGTAGATTGGCTATAAATAGAAAAGATTCATTTTTTGGTTTTTTGGATAATTCTATCGCTGGGATTATTGCTCCCAAAAGATTTCCCAAATGTGGTGTTCCTGTTGCTTGTATTCCGGTAAGTACTCTAGACATAATTTGTTATAAATGACAAAAATAATAAAAAAAAACTCCAATCGAAATTGAAGTTTTTATTATTGGGTGAAAAGCAAGAAAATTACCTGCTTTTTTATCTAGAAATAGATTATTTAGTATCTATAATATTCCGGTTTGAAAGGTCCTTCTACTTCTACACCTATATATTTTGCTTGTTCAGAAGAAATATTTTCTATCTCTACATCAATTTTTTAAGAAGAAAAATTGTTAATTTATTATTTAGAATGGTTATAAATTACATATTTTTTGCATTTTTATAGAATAAAAATTGCATAATTTTAATTTAGTGGTGTTAATAACAACAAATAAAACAATATCAATATAAAATTAACCAAACACCAAGATTAACATTAAATTTTGAAGAACCAAAAAAAATATTTTTTAAATTTGTAATTGAAATTGCACTTGCTAGTTGAATCTACCATAAATAAAATAGGGGAAAAATAAAAGATGAGTACAAATAAAATAAATATATTGAATGGTTTTCTTTTGGTCTTATTAGTTCAAAGTTTTATATTTGGGCAAGATTTTCTTGTAGGATTTTCAAAAAAATCAATCAATCCTGACTCTACAATATTATCCTCTCCACTAGCTGGATTTGGTGATCCTAGAGAAGGAAGGTTTAGTATTGATTTTTTAGAAATGGGTGTAGCTAACAATGTTGTAGCTTTTTGTGCTTCGAGTACAAAGTTATTTGCAGTAACAAGTGACAATAAATTGTGGCGAACTGATATTGGATTAAGTGTGCCAAATTGGGTTTTTATTGGTATGGCATATTATACAACAGCAATAACCTACGGAAATGGAAAACTATATGGTACTGATAAAAATAATTTCTTATGGATAAGAGATGCAGATGGAGTTAATTTGCCGTGGAATAATATTGGTACTGCATATTATGTTACAGGGCTAACATATTTAAATAATAAATTATACGCAACGGATAAAAATAATGTACTCTGGGAAAGAGATACTAGTACATTTGATGTACCTTGGACTAATATTGGCACTGCAAATTTTGTAAAATCTTTAACGAACGATGGGCAAAGTTTAATTGCAATTTCAAAATACAATAATGATTTATGGACAAGAGGTACAACAATATATAATGAAGATTGGATGAAAATTGGAACTCCAAATGGAACTACTTTTGATATCTATCTATCAAACATTACCTATGCTAACAAAAAATTATACGCAACTTCTATAAATAATAAATTATATTATTCACAACACAGTCAAACTCCTATTTATGCTTATGTATCTTATTTTGAAAAAAAATCAAAAAAAGCACTCATTATAACACTAGATTTATGTGGTATTAATTATACTTTTGCCCTAAAAATTAAAAGCGAAATCAAAAAAATATTTAATATTGATGAAAATGAGATACTAATCAATTGTTCACACACGCATTTTGCACCAGTATCACAAAAATATTCATGTATGCAAGATTTTTACCATTTACCTAATCCTAAATATCTTGAAATCATAAAGAATTCAATAATAAATGCTATTAAAGATGCAACTAACAATAAAACAAACAGTGATTTAAGTTTTGTAAAAGGCAAATCTGATATAGGTTATAATAGGGCTGACAGTACAAAAGATTTAGATGATAATATCACAATGATTGTTTCTAAAAACCATAATACTAATATTACAAATGGTCTAATTTTAAGTGCAAGTACACATCCAGTATGGTGGGATCAAACACGGGATTTTGTTACTATTTCATCAAATTATATCGGATTCACTCGAGAAAAATTAGGTATAATTAAGAATACAAATAATGTGCAATTTATGCAAGGGTGTGCTGGTGATATTAACCCGTATATGTGGGATACTCCAGAACAAACTGCAAACAAATTGACACAAGATTTTAATAACTTATTTTCTTTACCGTCAACTGATATTACCGGAGAAATTAATGTTAAATTTGATTCAATTGCAGTTCCTCTCAATAATTTTACCTATACTTATGCAGTAAATATTAAAAATGCAAATATTGGAAAGTATGATCAGGTATCTGAAAGAAATGTAAGATGGGCAAATAAAATTATTGAACAATATAATATGGGGACACTTCCCACTCATGCGATAGTATATATACAAATTTTTAAAATAGGCGATTGGTCAATTATAGCAATTAGTAGAGAAGTTGTTTCTCAATATGCAATTGATTTATATAATCATTATTCTAATAAAAAATTAACTGTACTAGGTTATTCTAATGATGTTTCGAGTTACCTTCCAGTAGAATGGCACATTAACAAGTCAATGCCAAATTATGAAGGGTTTGAAAGTTTTTTTATATATGGACAAAGTGGCATTCCCGTGGATAATGTAGAAGAAATAATATTAACAAAAATCCATAGTATGATGCAGTAAAATATAAATTAAAATTTTTCATATTATATGTTACATTTCTAATTTTATAATAAAGAAATTTTTATAAAAATACGCAACAATTTAATACAAAAGAATAAAAATCAATATGCTAAAAAATAAAAACATTCTCTTGACTTCTTTATTTTTAATAATAACTATAGTTCCTTTTATTTATGTAACATACTCATTAAGAGATACATTTTTAGATGATTCCTATATAACTCTTACCTATTCCAAACATTTTTTTCAAATCGGTAAACCTTGGTATAATATTATCGACAAAATTCAAGGAAATGGACAGACAAGCGTTTTATGGATGTTGATACAAAGTGTATTTTTTAATTTCAAAAATATTAATGCAATTTATATTAACAAATGTATTAGTTTCTTTTGTGTTTTGATTGTAATTTATTCGTTATTAAAAAGTTATATTGCTCATAAATCAATTTTAATAAAAATAATAATTTTACTTTTTTCTGTTTTCTTCAGTACTTCGTCTGCACTTAATATTTCTCATGGGTTAGAAACGGTTTTTTTTGCATCTGTATTATTTCTATTTTTGAAATACCGAAATAACAAAATTGTTTATTTTATAGCATTCTTGTTACCTTTCATCAGACCAGAATCTATCGTATTTACTCTGTTTTTTGTAATTGACACAAAGTTTTTCAGTACATTATTTTATAAAAGATTATTAACCGTATTACTTTCAATAGTATGTTATTTATTATATACTACCTATTACTATGATGTATTACTTCCTCTTCCTTTTTTACTGAAAAACACTCAAGAATTTTCATTTGAAAAGATTTCTAATTTCATTTCAGTAATAGTTATTTTTTCTCCAATCATAATTTTGGTTGTAAAAAATTACAAAACAAAATTTATTTTTTATGCTCCATTGTTTTTCTTTATTGTCTATTATTCGTTTTTCATAGATGATGTTATGAATTTTTTTGACAGATATAGGTATCCATTATTTGTGTATTATGTTTTTTTCTTGTGCTATGAAGATTTTGAAGTTTTTAAAAATAAAAAAATCAATATTATTTTATTTGTCGCAAGTTTTATAGGTATTTATAGTTATTGTAAATATATTGAAAAACATGTGAGGTTTTTATTGGATTCCTATTCTTATTCTATGACAAATGGACCTATATATATAGGTAACTATTTTAGAGAAATATCTAAAAGTGAAAATAAAAAATTGAAAATAATAAATTCCGATGCAGGAGCAATTGCTTACTATTCAGATTGTTACCTGTATGATACTTGGGGCTTGAACAATGCGTCATTATTATTGTACAAAAAAGACAAAAATTGGACTGCGTATCAATCTTATTTAAAACAAGTACATCCTGATTATATCGTTCTTATTTCAAAAGACCCTCATAAGTTTATACCCCGACTTGATTTTGAATGGAAAATATATGAATATTTTACCCTAAATAATCAGAAACCAATTATGGTTAAAAAATCTATGGAAGAGTACTATTATTTTATTTACAAAGTATCCAATCCATAAATTTGACTTAAATATTTTATTGTTTTGTATTAAAAAAGCAGGTAAATTACCTGCTTTTTTATCTAGAAATAGATTTTTTAGTATCTATAATATTCCGGTTTGAAAGGTCCTTCTACTTCTACACCTATATATTTTGCTTGTTCAGAAGAAAGAGTTTCTAGTTCTACACCAATCTTTTTCAGGTGTAAGAAAGCTACTTTTTCGTCTAATTTTTTTGGCAACATATATACTTTGTTTTCATAAGCACCGGAGTTGGTCCAAAGTTCTATCTGTGCCAAAGTCTGATTGGAGAAAGAATTAGACATTACAAAAGATGGATGTCCAGTTGCACAACCCAAGTTTACCAATCTTCCTTCTGCCAAAATGATAATTTCGTTGCCATTAACATTGTAGATATCTACTTGTGGTTTTACCTCGTATTTTGTAGAACCATAATTTTCATTAAGCCAAGCCATATCAATCTCGTTATCGAAGTGTCCGATGTTACAAACGATGGTTTTGTCTTTCATTTTTTTGAAATGCTCACCTCTTACAATATTAAAGTTACCAGTTGTGGTAATAATAATATCGGCAGTTGCTATTACATTCTCTAATTTTTTCACTTCATAACCTTCCATTGCAGCTTGTAATGCACAGATTGGATCAATTTCGGTAACGGTAACTATGGAACCCGCACCACGGAAAGAAGCAGCAGTACCTTTACCAACATCGCCATATCCACAAACTACCACTCTTTTTCCTGCCAACATAACATCGGTAGCTCTACGGATAGCATCAACTGCGGATTCTCTACAACCGTATTTGTTATCGAATTTGGATTTTGTAACCGAGTCGTTTACATTAATCGCCGGCATTACCAAAGTTCCGTTTGCCATTCTTTCGTACAATCTGTGTACACCGGTTGTTGTTTCTTCGGAAAGACCTTTGATATCTTTTGTAAGTTCCGGGAATTTGTCAAAAACCATATTGGTAAGATCGCCACCATCATCTAAAATCATGTTGAGAGGTTTTCTATCTTCGCCAAAGAAAATAGTTTGTTCTATACACCAATCAAATTCTTCTGCATTCATACCTTTCCAAGCGTAAACAGGGATTCCGGCAGCAGCAATAGCAGCAGCAGCATGATCCTGGGTAGAAAAAATATTACAAGAAGACCAAGTAACCTCTGCACCCAAAGCAACCAAAGTTTCTATAAGAACGGCAGTTTGGATTGTCATGTGAAGACAACCTGCAATTCTTGCTCCTTTCAAAGGTTGGCTAGGTCCATATTCTTCACGGATAGCCATCAATCCTGGCATTTCGGCTTCAGCCAAAGTAATTTCTTTTCTTCCCCAATCGGCTAGGGAAATGTCCTTCACTTTGTAAGGAATGTATTGTGTTGTTGTTTCCATATATTTTTTGAATAAATTTTGATATTAAAAAGATGACTGCTTACAGTCCGAAAAATTTTTTGCAAATTTACAAACTATAATCCGTGTTACAAAATATGCCTATTTATAAAAATTATTCAGATGGAAAATCCCAAATATTTGTTTGGAAATATGATGAAAAAGATGTCTTTCATGATGCTTTACTAATCCCAATTGATGAGAGTGTGAAGGTAGAAAACTACCACCCCAAAAAGAAATTGGAGTATCTAATGATTCGGCAAATGCTGAAAAACACTTTGCCCAATCATACGATACAATACAAAAACATAGGACAACCTTATCTTTTCCCGAAAGATTATTTTATATCCATCTCTCATTCATTTCCTTACGCATCTTTGGTGATTTCTACTAAAAGGGTAGGGATAGATTTGGAAAAAATAAATGAAAAAATTTTTAGAGTAAAACATAAGTTTATAAACCAAAACGAAGAAAATTGGGTCTATAACCAAACTGAAGAATTACAATTTCTAACTATAATTTGGGCAATAAAGGAAGCCTTGTACAAATTGCACCCTAGTAAATATTGGTCGTTGAAAAAGCATTATTCCGTAGAAAAATTTTCACTTGATGATTTGTCAGAGATTTCATGTAGTGTTTTCGATGATGATTTTGTAGATAATTATATTGCAAAAGTTGTGAATATAGATCACTATTACTTTGCTTTTATAGAAGAAAATCACAACATTAATTACAAAATTCCTTTTGATAAATAAAGCGGAATTTGAACCAAGATTTCCCCCAAAAATAAAGACGAAAAATTTAGGAACTAAAACGACACTAAAATTTTAAATTTAGAGTACAAAAATCTAGAAATAAATTTTATATGACTTATTAATTGAAGTATAACTTGGGATAGTTAATAAATTGCAATTCATTAAAAATTTATTTTTTTTGAAATGATTATTCTGATTTTGATAAATATAATCTAGTGGTTCAGAAGGTTTCTATTGTTCATATTACAATAGGATATCATAGTTTTTTTTTAAAAATCAACATTAGATTTTTCTAAATTTTTCCATTTATTATAATATATTTGAAAAACTAAACTACCAAACTATGGAACTTCCAAGCTCAATTCGTTTCTCTTCTATTGTTTCCGACCCGGAAGCCTATATACAAGAACTTTTTCAGCTGCATCCGGATTCCATTCATCAAGAACATTTCGGGAAAATTGATATAAAAAATGAAGTGATAGACTCGTCCTTTCAATATCATCTATTAGAAGAGGGTTTATTTTTATTTACATTCAGAAGTTTCAGCCCTATTGATGCTGAATACGAATTTCTTCCCAATCCCAATGCTCCCTATTATTCGTTGATATTATATTTTACCGAAAACAGAAGCAAAAATCCATTGTATCTGAAATTAGATGAAAAACACTATTCCAGCGATCAAATTTCTCTATTTTTTAACGGTAATATAAATGCAGAATTTCATATTAAAGCCCAACAAAAGGCTTTTGGATTGAGGTTGGATATCCATCAATCCTGGTTTGAGAAAAATGAAATTCATCTTAATCCAAATTCTAAATCCTTATTTTCTGATATTATTACCTTTAAGAAAAATTGCTTTATTTCTGTAGATTGTGGGGAGTTTCAATCTTCAGTCAGCGAGGTTATGCAAGTGTTACAATGCAAAAATTTAGAATTTAAAAAATTGAAACTCAAATCTATGGTATATCCAATTATTTGTGATTATATCCAAAATAAAATCGCTGGGGAGGAACAAGTATCCTTCACTTCAAAACAGAGTGGCATCTTGATAGAAGCCTTGAATTGGATGGAAAGAAACCAATCTCTCACATTTCCGGGAACTGATTTTTTAGCTGAATTATGTAATATCTCCGAAAGCTCTTTTAACGCCAAATTCAAGAATAGTTTTAATATTTCGGCTTCTTACTATTTTAAGAATTTGAAAATGAAAAAAGCCTTGAACCTTTTGCAATTAGGGCATACCGTAAAAGAAGTTGCCTACAAATTGGAGTACAAAGATGTCTCTTCTTTCGGCAGGTCTTTTAAACAGATTTATGGTAAAAGTCCTGCTGCTTTTGTGAAATCATAATATTTTGCACATTTTTTTGTGTTTTTTGCACATTTCATTTGCGTAATTTTGTTTTTCTAAAAAACTAAAATTAACAACAATGAAAAAATTAAACAAGAAAATGCTCGTATTGGCAACATTGTCTATTGTAACTTGTGCTAATGCCCAATACAGCTACCCAACCTCCAAAACCGTGGAGGTTACAGACACTTATTTTGGTACAAAAGTCAATGACCCGTACCGATGGTTGGAATCCATCAAAAGCCCGGAAGTTACCGACTGGTTCAAGGCACAGGCAGATTACACCAATGCCCAATTGGCAAAAATCCCTAATCAAAACAAACTAATCAAAGAGTTTAAATCCTATGATGCCATGCGTTCGGTAAGTTATTCTCCGCAAGGCAAAGCAGGTGGAAAATATTTTTACGAAAAACGGTTGCCCGGCGAGCAGGTTGCCAAACTCTATTATAGGCAAGGCGAAAACGGCAAAGAAATACTATTGTTTGACCCACAGAAATTGGTAGAAGACAAAACCTATAATTACAGTGTGAGCATTAGCGATGATGGTTCCAAAGTAGCCTTTAACTTGAGTGAAGCCGGAAGCGAAATTGGCGATATCCGCATTTTGGATGTGGAAACCGTGAAATTTTTACCAGATATTATTCCGCATAGCAGTGGCGGTTTTGCCGATGGAAGCAATACGGAAATTCTTTATGCACAGTCAAAAAATTATGATGTACACGACCCAGAGAATATTCTGAATATGCCTTTCAAACTGCATATTCTTGGAACTAATGTAGAAAAGGACAAGGTAATTGTAAGCTCCAAAAACAACCCTGAACTCAATATTTTACCACAAGATATACCGCAGGCTTCTGTTATTAAAAATTCTCCCTATATGGTTTTAGGGAAATATACTGTGGAAAACAACCAAACGCTTTATTACGCTCCCAAATCCGAATTAAAATCGGGAAAAATCCATTGGAAGCCGCTCACTACAAAGACAGATGAAATTCGGCAATTCTTTGTTCACGGCAGTGATATATATTTCTTAACTTCCAAAGGCAATCCTAAATTTAAAATCATCAAGACCTCTTTTGAAAACCCGGATTTGAAATCCGCAAAAACAATTGCAGAAGGAAATAACGATTGGCAAATTTCATCGGACAAGATTACGCAAACCAAGGATTTCTTAATTATTACCAAATCTAAGAATGAATTGCTGAACAAAGTTTTTCAATATGATTTTAAAACCGGAAAAACCGATGAAATAAAAGTCCCTCTAAAAGGAAACCTAATGCCTATCAGTTGGACAGATCAAGGAAATGAGCTTGTTTTGGTAAACATAGGCTGGACAACGTCGTACAATTTTAATAGTTATGATGTAGCAACTAAAAAGTATTCAGATGGATTTTTACACATGAAATTTAGCTATCCGAATATTGAAAATATCGCTTATGAAGAAGTAGAAGTTCCTTCTTGGGACGGAACACTTGTACCATTGAGCATTATTTACGATAAAACCAAATTAAAGAAAGACGGTAGCAACATTGCCTTTATGCAAGGGTATGGAGCTTATGGTATGAACGCTTATATTCCATTTTTTAATCCGAATAATTTGTCGCTGCTCAATCGTGGCGTGGTTATCGCTTTTGCCCATATCCGTGGTGGTGGCGAAAAAGGAAACGAATGGTATTTGGCAGGTAAAAAAGCTACTAAACCCAATACCTGGAAAGACTTTAACGCTTGTGCTGAATGGCTAATTAAAAACAAATACACTTCTGCCGATAAATTCGGAATTTCCGGAGCGAGTGCAGGTGGCATTTTAATAGGCAGAGCCATTACCGAAAGACCGGATCTATACAAAGTAGCCATTCCCAAAGTGGGTTGTTTGGATGCAATAAGAATGGAGTTTTCTCCTAACGGACCAGTAAATACGCCGGAGTTTGGCACCGTTACCAAAGAAGACGAATTCAAAGCCTTGCTGGAAATGGATGCCTACCAACACATACAAAAAGGGGTGAAATATCCTGCACAGCTTATCACCACCGGGTTTAACGATCCAAGAGTGGATAGCTATATTCCTGCAAAATTTGCAGCCAAAATGCAAAACGACAACGGCTCTCAAAACCCTGTTTATCTCTATGTGGACTATTCCGCCGGACATTTTGGAGGCAGCACCATGGACGAGCAATTTGCACAACAAGCCAAAGAATATGCCTTCTTACTTTGGCAGTGTGGCGACAAAGAATTTCAGGAATAAATTTTATACCGTAGTTGGTGTTAGTCCTATTACCAACTACGGTTTTTTTTAGAATAAATATCAACAATAAGTATTACAAAAACATCACATAATAAAATACTGTACCCTTTTCGACTATAAAACCAAAATATTATGAAACTCAAAACTGCATTTTTAACAGCCGCTTTGTTGAGCATTTCGATGTCATTGCACGCACAGCAAGACAATGCAAAACTGCACCAGCTATTTGATGCCTACTACAATGAATCGAATGTATTCAATCCTGTGTTGGCAACCTTTAACGGGGTTGAAGGTTACAACGACCAACTGCCTGCCGATGATGCAGCACAACTGAAAAAAGTGCATACCTTTTACACAAACTACCTTTCACGGTTGCAAGGTTTTCCAAAAAATTCTTTGAATAAAGAAGACAAAATCAGTTATGAAATAATGGAAAACGATTTGAAAACCGCTTTACTGTTGGAAAAATATCACGCAGAATATATGCCGATTACTCAGATGGATGGTGTGCCGATGGCTTTAGCATTATTGGGTTCGGGAACTTCGGCACAGCCTTTCAAAACCGTGAAAGATTACGACAACTGGCTGAAAAGATGTAAAGCATTTACCAATTGGACAAATGTTGCCATCGACAATATGCACAAAGGCATCAAAACAGGAATGGTCTTACCGAAATCTTTGGTCGTAAAAACCATTCCACAACTACAGGCTTTGGCAAAGAATGAGGACAATTCATCTTTTTACGAACCGATAAAAAACTTTCCGAAAGACATTTCAGATACGGATAAAAACCGTTTGACCAAAGCATTTAAAGAAACAATTCCAAATGATGTATTTGCCTCGATGCAAAAGCTGGCGGATTTTTTCCAAAACGAATACCTGCCCAAAGCCCGATTGACCTCTGGAATCAACGCATTACCCAAAGGAAAGGAAATGTATAAAGACTACATTTTTGCCAATACCACAACCCACAAAGATCCGGAAGAAGTTTACCAATTGGGACTTTCCGAAGTGGCAAGAATTACTGCCGAAATGGAAAAAATAAAAAACCAAATCGGTTTCAAAGGTTCGCTCAATGAATTGTTTGAGTTTATGAAAACCGATAAACAGTTTATGCCTTTTAAAACCGACAAAGAAGTGCTGGATGCTTACCAAGTAATTTATGCCACCATCAAACCCAACCTCCCTAAATATTTTGGCATTGTACCGAAAACGCCTTTTGAAATTCGTAAGACAGAAGATTTTCGGGCTGCTTCTGCTGCGGCACAATATTTTCCGGGCGATTTACCAACGAACCGCCCCGGTATTTTTTATGTGCCTATTCTCGACCCAACGAAAATCAATATTACCAATTCGGATATGGAAGCCTTGTTTTTGCACGAAGCGATTCCGGGACATCATTTTCAAATCAGCTTGCAATATGAAAACACGGCTGTACCGAAATTTCGACAAAAATATGGAAATGGTGCTTTCGTAGAAGGCTGGGCTTTATACACCGAAAGTTTAGGAAAAGATTTGGGACTTTATACCAATCCCTACCATCAGTTGGGTGCATTGGGTGCGGAAATGCACCGTGCCATCCGGTTGGTGGTAGATGCAGGATTGCATACCGGGAAAATGAACCGGGAACAAGCTATACAATACGATATGCAGCACGAACCTATCTCCGAACAATCTGCCACAGCCGAAATAGAAAGATATATGGCTTGGCCTGCACAGGCACTTTCCTACAAAATCGGGCAGTTGAAAATTTTAGAACTTCGGGACAGATACAAAAAACAATTAGGCGATAAATTTTCTCTCCGCGATTTCCACGATGCAATACTGGAAGGCGGTGCAATGCCTTTAACGGTATTTGAAAACTATATGGATGACTGGGCAAAGAGTGTGAAATAAAAATTTAAAATTTAAAATATGAAAACAATAACTTTAATATTTGTTGGGTTGATGCTCATTGCAAACCCTCTATTGGCTCAAGAAAAGCCAAATAAAGAAAGCACCGAACCAAGAAATATTAACATCGAAAGGCAACTCAAAGGTTTTGATGAATTTGCCAATAAAATACTGAAAGATTGGAATTGTCCAGGAATGGGTGTCGGGATTGTTTACAAAGGAAAATTGGTGTACTCAAAAGGATTTGGGTATCGGGATTATGGTAAAAAACTTCCTGTTACAGCCAACACATTATTCCAAATTGCCTCCAATACAAAATTATTTACTGCAATTTCTGCGGGATTTTTGGTAGATCAAAACAAACTTTCTTGGGATAATCCGATTAAAAATGATGTACCCACTCTCAATTTTTACAATAATGAATTGAATAATAATGTTACCCTTCGGGATATGTTGGGACACAGAACAGGGATTTCCCGTCATGATATGATTTGGTATAAATCAGATATTGGTAAAAAAGCCTTGTTCGACAAAGTAAAATATCTGGAACCTTCTGCACCCTTGAGAACCAAATTTCTTTATAACAATATCATGTTTTCTACGGTTGGAGAAATCATAGAACAAAAATCGGGTAAGGCTTATGAAACCTTTGTAAAAGATGAAATTCTGAGTCCATTGAATATGACAACTTCTACTTTTGATGAAGTTGCCATGCGAAAAACCGGCGATTATGTGGTGCCATTTAACGAAAAAAGAGAATCTGATGAATTGTATGAAATACCTATTTATTTTGATGGAGAAGGATTGAATCCTGCAGGGGGATTGATGTCCAATATCAATGATCTTTCTCATTGGTTGATTGCCTTGCAAAACAAAGGTAAATATGAGGGAAAACAAGTGATTCCTGAAGATGTTATCAATGCTACATTGCAACCGTTATTGGCATTTCCAAATTCTTCAAAATATACAGAAATACAAAATACCGTGTATGGAATGGCGAGACAAACTTCATCATATCGTGGAAATCTACTGGCTTATCATGGTGGCGACTTACCCGGAGTTCACTCTCAAATTTCAATGATGCCCAATTCTGATATTGGCGTGGTAGTTTTTGTGATTGGCGACCAAAGCCAGCCTTTGTATAATTTAGTAACATATAATATCTATGAACGCTTATTGGGGCTTTCGCAAACCCCTTGGAGTGAAAGAAAATTACAAGATAAGATTGCCGGAAAAAAAGCCGATATTGAAGCAAGAGGTAAAACAAACAATAGCCAAATTCCCAACACAAAACCATCTCATGCGATTGAAGATTATCTTGGTGATTTTACCAACGAACCTTATGGGATAATTCGTATTTCCAAAAAAGACAAGGGTCTTCAGTTTCAGCTTAATAGCATTGTTTTACCAATGCATCATTTTCATTATGACCGATTTGATACGGATAATGACCCTGAATTGGGGCAATATTCTGTAAATTATAGAACCAATCCACAGGGAGATATTGACGGTTTTACCATTTCTTTGGACGAAGGCGAAGTGTTTTTTAGCAAAAAAGTAGATGCAAGTCTTAGTAATCCGAAAACCTTAGCATTATATGCCGGAAAATATGAAATGGCGGGAACAGTTTTAACTATTTCTTTAAAAAACGAAAATCAACTCTTTCTTTCAACACCTGGACAGCCAGATTATCAGTTGATTCCCTACAAGAAAAATGAATTCAAATTCAAAGAATTTTCCGATTTAAAATTGGTTTTCAAAGTGGAAAACAACAAAGCTATTTCTGTAACCCAAGTAGGAAGCAGTGGTGAATATGAATTTAAACGGAAAGACTAAATCAACACTATTCTTATTGAAGGATTGCAACAGAAATCAATTCTGTTTACACAAATTATATGGATGATTGGACTAAGAGCGTGAAGTAATAATTTAACAATCCAAACCTTCAAGGTTTAAATAAATATTATTAATCATATTAACTACTTATTTTCTGAAGACGAAAACAAAAAATCTTTTTTTCAATCAGAGATTGAAGTAATAAAAAAAAACAAATAAACAATGGAAGTACATCATCATCCACATGTTCCAAAAAAACTGAAAGAATTTTTTCTGGAATTTTTAATGATTTTTTTGGCGGTAACGCTGGGCTTTTTTGCCGAAGGTTTTCGGGAACATCAAGTAGAGAAATCCCGTGAAAAAGAATTTATGGAATCAATGGTAAAGGAGATGAAATCTGATTCGGCTCAGATAAGAGAGGTGTTTCAGGACACCATCAGAATAAGCAAAATGGATTCTTTATCCGTTTTACTTTTGAGTAATGCTCATTCACCAAACTTCATCAAAAAAATCTATTATTTGAATTTCAAATATACAAGAACTTATGAAGGAATGGTTTTTAATAGAAACACTTTGACACAGTTAAAGAATGCAGGAAACATG
>JAFDZJ010000065.1 GCA_018266965.1 Bacteroidota bacterium | reverse complement strand
GTCTTCTTTGGACGATTATATTTCTTTGGCTCAAAAAAATTCTCCTTTGCTTAATGATTTCAACAACCAACAATTTTCGTTAAAACTAGACAGTTTGAAACTCCGTGCAGATTATGCTACAAAGGTAAATGCTTTGGGTGATGCTTACTATTCGCCATTATTCGGAACTTGGGGCTACAACGGAACTGTTGCTTCCGGACAAAACTTGGCAGCTTTGGTACGGGTAAGCAAGGATATTTTGTCAAAAAAAAATAAAGACACTCGGTTTTCTAGTTATTCAATCGGGATACAACAACTGCTCAACCAATCCAAAATTACGGAATTGCAACTAAAAAGAGCCGTAACCGAGCAATATATCAACACTTTTGCTGCACAAAAGAAATATGAAGTAAACCAAGAAATTGTGCATCTATTGGAACAAGAGGACATTATCTTGAAAAAACTCACCCAAAATGTAGTTTTCAAACAAACTGATTATCTGAGCTTTAAAGTTACCCTACAACAAAATATTTTGGCACTGCAACAACAACATGCCGATTGGTTGAATAACTTTGCTACCCTCAACTATTTGGTAGGAAAAGTAGAAAATGACTTGCAAAAATTAGATGCTCCCAAATTAGAAATTTTAGCGACAAAAGATTTTGATAATAGCATCTATTCTGAAACTTATAAAACAGATAGCTTGAAACTCTCCAATGATGCCAAAATTATCAATTTCGATTACCAACCGAAAATCTCCGTTTATGCAGATGGTGGCTATTCATCGGCACTTACCTATACGCCTTACAAAAATTTTGGCTCCAGTATCGGGCTTTCGGTAAGTGTTCCTATTTACGATGGACACAAAAGAAAAATGTCTTTGGAACAAAATAAATTAGCTCAAAATACCTTGGAGGGATACAACAAATTCCGAAAAGACCAATACCAAATTCAGGTTCAACAATTGGAAACCCAAATAAAAGAATATCATAAAATGATTGCTACCGCCAAAGAACAAATTGTATATTCCAAAACCCTTATAGATGCCAACCTGAAACAATTACCTACCGGAGATGTTCGTGTGGCAGATGTTATTTTATCCATTAATAATTACATCAACCTAAAACTGGGATTGGTTGGATATGAAACTACGGTTGATAATCTTAATAATCATTTACAAAATATGGTTGTTCAGTAGGTTTGGGAAAGAAATTAGAGGTTAGAAATTAGAAGTTAGATGTTAGAAATTAGAGATTAGAGGAAAGAGGAAAGAGAAAAGAGAAAAGAAAAAAGAAAAAAGAAATCCAAAAAGCTACGAAGTAGCGACATCAATAGCATTGGGTAACGCCCAATGAAGACATCAAAAGCATTGGGTGAAACCCTATGAAATAGGTTACGGGATTAAAAAAGAAAATATAACATGAAAAAAAATATAATATCATCAATAGTTTATAGCATTTTTATAATAATTGTTTTAATGCAAATTTCCTGTTCTCAAAAATCGGAAAATGTTCCGACTGAAAATACACAAACATCAACAGAAACAATGGTTACTGTTGCATATCCATCGGACACAGTAAAGCTTGATGAGGATATAAAGCTCAATGCAACAGCTACTTATCTTTTGACTTCCGGGGTAAAAGCCAATACAACAGGATATATTACAGCAATGTCCATCAAGCCATTAGATAAAGTAAAAAGAGGTCAAAAACTATTTGTTTTGCAAACCAAAGAAGCCAGAGCTTTGGGAAACACCATTAACCAATTGGACAAAAGTTTCAGATTTTCAGGTGTAACTTCTGTCATCAGTCCTTCTTCCGGATATGTGCAAATGCTCAACCACCAAATTGGTGATTATGTTCAAGATGGAGAAATTTTGGCAACTATTGCCGATGACAATAGTTTTGGTTTCGTGATGAATGTACCTTATGAATACAATCAATTGGTACAACTAGGAAAAATATTGACTGTGCAACTTCCAGATGGCAGAAACCTGCCTGGAAAAGTATCGAAAATAATGCCTACTGTTTCTCCAACCGCCCAAACAGAACAGGTTTTGGTAAAAATTAGCGATAAAAATATTCCCGAAAATTTAATTGCCAATATCATTTTGGTCAAAAGTAATGCAAAAGGATTGTGCGTTCCGAAATCCGCCATACTTACAGATGATGCCCAGTCAGAATTATGGGTTATGAAAGTCATCAACAACAATACTGTGGTAAAAACTCCAATCAACAAAGGATTGGAAAATAACCGATGGGTAGAAATAAAATCCGGAAACATAACCCTAAAAGACCGAATTGTTACCAATGGAAATTTCGGATTGGCAGACACCGCAAAAGTAAAAATCCAAAAATAATTACAATCCATCGACCTATTTTTTACTTAAAACCGACAACTAACAACTGACAACCAATAACCCAAAATGAAAAATTCCTTTTTTTTAAAATATAAAAACCCTCTCCTTATCTTGGTTGTGTTGGCACTTTTCGGAGGTGTGTTTTCTTATACCAAAATAAAATCTTCACTATTTCCGCAGATTACTTTCCCAAAAATAAAAATCATTGCCGATGCAGGACAACAACCTGTGGATCAAATGGCGATTGCTGTTACCCGACCTTTGGAAAACGCCATCAAACAAGTTCCCAACTTGGAAGTTTTGAAAAGTACTACCAGCCGTGGCAGTTGCGAAATTTCTGCTTTCATGTCGTGGAATGCCAATATCGACATCAGCCAACAACAGATTGAAGCCAAAATAAACGAAGTAAAAAACCAACTTCCTCCCGATGTAGGAATTACCGTGGAAAAAATGAACCCTTCCATTTTACCGATTATGGGATATTCATTAACTTCAAAATCTTTAACACCTATCGAACTGAAACAATTGGCTTTATATACCATAAAACCTTTTCTCTCGCAGGTTAATGGAATTAGTGATGTCCGAGTAATCGGTGGACAAGACAAAGAATATTGGGCAGTTTTGAACCCTGAAATGATGACTAGATTGGGACTTACACCTGCCTTAGTTGCACAAGCACTCAACAATACCAATTTTATAAAGTCCAATGGATATTCTTCGGATTACCGATACCTCTATCTTTCCGTTACCGATGCCCAATTTAAAAATATTGACCAACTGAAAAACACTGTCATCAAAAATGATGGTAGCAGAGTGGTCTATTTTAAAGACATTGCTACAATCAATCCTCATGCTGCCAAGCAATACATAAAAGTAAATGCCAACGGTACTGAAAGTATCCTGATTGCCATTGTTCAACAACCCGATGCCAATGTAGTAGAGGTAAGCAAAGCCATGGAACAAAAAATTGTGGAACTAAAAAAATCCTTGCCCCAAGATTTGCAAATAAAACCCTATTATGTACAAGCCGATTTCGTAAACGATGCTGTAAAATCCGTTACTGATGCACTTTGGATAGGACTTTTGTTGGCGATAATAGTAGCAATATTTTTTCTCCGTTCCGGAAAAGCTAGTGCCGTTATTTTGATAACCATTCCTATCACTCTCAGCCTTACCATGCTGGTTTTATTGGCAATGGGACAAACTTTTAACATCATGACTTTGGGAGCAATTGCAGCCGCTATTGGTTTAATAATCGACGATGCTATTGTTGTTGTTGAGCAAATCCATAGAACTCATGAAGAACATCCGGAGGAAAATTCCAAAACTTTGGTGC
>JAFDZJ010000064.1 GCA_018266965.1 Bacteroidota bacterium | reverse complement strand
TATCCGATGTTACTTCTGCTATGCAGGTGCAAAGAGGTTTGGGTTCTTCCAAATTAGCCATTGCTTCTGTTGGAGGTACTGTCAATATTATTACCCGTTCTTCCGATAAAAAAGAAGGAGGTATTGTATCTGTTGGTCTAGGAAACAATGATTATCTGAAAACTTTATTTGCATATAACACAGGTAAACTAAACGGAGGTTGGTCTTCGTCCTTCTTGATGAGCAGAACTGCTGGTTCCACTTATGCAGACGGAACCCAATTTGAAGGGTACAATTATTATTTTGCTTTGGGGTACAAACCAAACAAAAGACATGATTTCCAATTTACAATGACCGGAGCTCCACAATGGCATAACAATAGGTTTTCTTATACCACTATCCAAGATTATATAAAATATAATAATGGAGATGGCACTAATCCCAACAGAAAATACAATCCAGACTGGGGATATAGAAATGGAGAAGTTTTTTCTAATAGGGTAAATTATTACCACAAACCGGTAATTTCCCTCAACTGGGATTGGAATATTAGCGAAAAATCCAAGTTGAATACAGTATTCTATGCTTCTTTCGGTAGAGGTGCGGGTGTGAATGGAAATGTTGGTAAAGCAGGAACTAAATCTTTTACAGACCCAAGTTTCAAAACTGCTGATGGACAAATAAATTGGGACGCTATCTACAGTGCAAACGGTGCTATAAATGCTAATACAGCTGCTGCAGGTGGTACATTGGTACAAGCGGCTTCTGTCAATTCCCATAACTGGTTCGGGACTATTTCTTCCTTCAACCACAAAATCAATAGAAATTTGAATTTCACTCTTGGTTTAGATGCCAGGTATTATTATGGTTATCACTACCAATTGGTGTCCAGTTTCTTGGGTGCAAATGGTTACAAAGACAACAAAAACCAAAATGTTGGGGACAATGTTGTTGTTAATGCTTTCGAACCTAGACCAAGCTGGAATCCTTTCGGCGGATCCATCAACAATATCAGCGATATGATTGCTTATGACAATGATGGAGAAGTGTTGTGGTACGGAGGTTTTGGACAGTTGGAATATACCAAAGACAATTTCTCTGCTTTTGTACAAGGAGCATTGTCCAACCAATCTTTCCAAAGGATAGACAACTTTATTATAGATGGCAAAACATTATTGAATGGTACAATAGCTGGTACTCCTGCTACCAACCAACCAACAGCTCTTAACCCTGCTTTGAATACAAAAACAGGTTTCAAAGATATTTTGGGTTACAACATAAAAGCTGGAGCTAACTATAATATCAACGAGCAACACAATGTGTTTGCAAATATTGGTTATTACTCCAAACAACCTTTCTTGAACTCTGTTTACCCTAATAATAAAAACTACCTAAATCCAAACCTTACCAATGAGAAAATTTTTGGAGTAGAATTGGGTTATGGTTTCCGTTCCGGAGTATTTAGTGGTAACTTCAACTTGTACAGAACTTCTTGGAAAGATAGATTCTTGAGAAAAACAAATATCACTGTAACTTATCCAGACCCTTCTAATCCTGGAACCAACCTTACAACAAGTACAGCTTATGCTAATATTTCTGGTATTACAGAAATACACCAAGGTGCGGAATTGGATTTTGTAGCAACAGCAAACAAATACATCTCCTTCACCGGTATGTTTTCTTATGGAGATTGGTATTACCAAGGAAATGCAGAAGGTACAATGTTTACAGAAACCAATGAGCCAATTGTAAATGGAAACGCAGCTACAACCGTATTGTATTTGGACAAAGTAAAAGTAGGAAGTTCTGCACAACTTACCGCTGCCGCCGGAATCACAATAAAACCTGCTAAGGATTTGGATTTCAACGCACAATACAGATATGTGGATAACTTATATGGAAACATTAACCCTATCAACTTCCAAACACAAGCGGGAGGCGATATAGGTGCTATGAAATTACCAGCGTTTTGGCTAATGGATATCGGTGCTAGTTACAAATTGAGATTGCAAAATGCTAAACAATATTTTACGCTAAGAGCCAATGTTTATAACCTATTCGACAAGGTGTATATAGCAGAATCCAACACCAATATCCACAGTGGACTTACTGCTCAACAATACACCGACATCAATGGAGGTACAGTTGCTAGTAACACTGCGAAATATGCTTCTTATGTTGGAGCTGGAAACTGGAATGGTGTAAGCCAACAAAATCAAGTTTATTATGGATTTGGAACAACTTGGACAGCGAGTTTGTCTTTCAATTTCTAAACCTAATTGCATACAATCATAAGAAATCCCGACTATTAGTCGGGATTTTTGTTATCTTTGCTCATCAAACATTAAAACAAACAATATGGACAACATTTTGCTAAATGCACACAAAGGATTTGGTTATTTGGAACTAATTCTCATCACTCTTTTTATTATCGTTTTATTAGTAACTTCTTTGGGATACAGTGGAAAAATTAACAAGTTATTGAGAAAAGTTACTTTGTTTACCATGATATTCTTTCATATACAATTGCTTATTGGGATTGTAATGTTAGTATTGAAAATAAGTAGTGGAATGGATATGGGAGGCCTAATGAAAAATCCCGCTCTTAGATTTCAATTTGTAGAACACCCTTTTTCTATGCTTATTGCAGCGGTATTAATGACAATTGTCAATAAAAAAGTAAAAACAAATGACACCCTTACCTTGAAAATATTTTTCATGAGTGTTTTAGCAATTGCTCTTTTTGCTTTTGCATTTCCTTGGGCAAAAGTATTTGGACTGTAATAGAATCTCAAATTTAAAACAATAAATATACAATTTTAATGAAAGTTGCTGTAGTAGGTGCTACCGGAATGGTAGGACAAATCATGTTGAAAGTTCTTGAAGAAAGAAATTTTCCTTTTACCGAAATTATCCCCGTTGCTTCAGAAAAATCCATCGGCAAAAAGGTAAAATGCAAGGGAAAGGAATATAGTATTGTAAGCATGAAAGAAGCTATCGCTGCCCAACCAGAAATTGCAATATTTTCTGCAGGTGGAAATACGGCATTGGAGTATGCACCGCAGTTTGCAGAAGTAGGAACAACAGTTATTGTTAATTCTTCGGCTTGGAGAATGGATCCAACTAAAAAACTAGTTGTACCAGAGATAAACGCTTTTGAGCTTACAAAGACCGACAAAATTATCGCCAATCCCAATTGCTCAACTATACAATTGGTAATGGTTTTGCACCCTCTTCATCAAAAATACAAATTGAAAAGAGTAATTGTATCTACTTACCAATCGGTTACCGGCACCGGAAAGGCAGCAGTAGATCAGTTGAATGCAGAAATCGCAGGAAAAGAAACTGAAAAAGTCTATCCTTACGAAATTTTTAAAAATGCACTCCCACAATGTGATGTTTTTGATGAACATGACTACACCAAAGAGGAACTAAAATTGATGCGTGAACCAAAAAAAATCATGAACGACGATAGTTTCAACCTTACAGCAACCGCAGTAAGAGTCCCGGTACAAGGAGGACACTCGGAAAGTGTAAATATAGAATTGCAAAACGATTTCGATTTGGACGAATTGAAAAATATACTATCCAAAACGCCAGGAGTAGTTGTGCTAGATGATGTGAAAAATAAAATCTATCCTATGCCTTTGTACTCCGAAGGCAAAGATGAGGTGTTTGTGGGGAGAATAAGAAGAGATATTTCTCAACCAAAAACGCTCAATTGCTGGATTGTTGCGGACAACCTCCGAAAAGGAGCTGCAACCAATGCTGTACAAATTGCGGAATATTTAGTAGAAAATAATTTAATTTAAAAATTACAATAGCCATCAAACAAAGATGGCTATTTTTGTCTTGATGAATAAACAAAACAATAAATTTTCCTTTCAATTGATGGTGGCAATAGTAGGTGTAGTCCTTTTTATTGCTAAACTTATCGCTTGGCATTTGACCAATTCCGACACGGTATTTTCCGATGCTATGGAAAGTACTGTCAATATTATTGCGGCATTTATGGGGTTGTATTCCTTGTATATTTCCTCCAAACCGAAAGACGACGATCATCCTTATGGTCATGGTAAGGTAGAATTTGTATCGTCCGGTATCGAAGGAGCATTAATTATATTTGCCGGAATTATGATTGTGGTACAAGCCATCAATTCATTATTACATGGTAACGAGCTGTCCAAGATAGATTTTGGAATTTATATAGTCGAATTCACTGGGTTGATAAATTATGTATTGGGGTACCTGTCTATACAGAAAGGAAAAAAAGAAAATTCAATGGTGCTGATAGCTTCCGGAAAACACTTGCAATCCGATACTATTACCACTTTGGGTGTTGTTGCAAGTTTGCTATTGGTCTATTTCACAAAAATATTTTGGATAGATGCTGTGGTTGCATTGCTATTTTCCATTTACATCATATTCGTAGGATACAAAATAATAAGAAAAGCATTGAGTGGGATTATGGACGAGGCAGATCCAGAAATCCT
>JAFDZJ010000063.1 GCA_018266965.1 Bacteroidota bacterium | reverse complement strand
TTATTCTATGTTTCTATCTCGTTTTATTACGAGACAAGTTGTGGTTTAACATTTTTACCATAACTTGTCCCGATACTTCGGGATAGAAACATAGGTTGTGGGTAACAATCAACAGAACTTGGCATTGAAGCTTTGCTTTCACATTAGTATAGAATCCTTAAACCCGTTTGCCTTGCAATAATCAAAATTAATAATACGATAAGAAATTATTTTTCTAAATTTGTGAACTTCAATTTCAAATACAAAAAAATATGAAAAATATATCGATGGTGGTTGTTATGGTCGGAACGCTATTTTTTTCCTCATGTAACCAAAATGTGAATGCTCAAAATAACGCCCCAATAACTATTTCTGCAAAAGATTTTGCTAAAGAAACAAAAAAGCAAAAGGGAATACAATTATTAGATGTTAGGACTCCTGAAGAATATGCCTCCGGACATATAGAAAATGCTGACAATATAGATTTTACCAACCCTATGTTTGAGAAAAATTTACAAATTTTGGACAAAAATCAACCTGTGTATGTCTATTGTCTTAGTGGTGGAAGAAGTGCAAAAGCAGCAGACAGACTCTCTGGTCTGGGTTTCAAAAAAGTGTATGATATAGATGGAGGAATGATGAAGTGGAGAGCAGCTAATCTCCCAGAAACAAAGGATAATGCTGGTGCTGCAAATGAAATGTCTATTGCTCAATATGAAAGTATGATCGGTGAAAACCCAGTGTTATTAATAGATTTTTATGCCAATTGGTGCGAACCTTGTAAAAGAATGAAACCTTATCTAGATGAAATCGATAGAACTATGAAAGATAAAGTGAAGGTACTACGAATAAATGTCGATAAAAATAAAAAATTAGTAAAAGACCTAGGAGTAGATGCTTTGCCTGTACTTATGCTTTATAAAGATAGAAGCATGGTGTGGAAAGAACAAGGCTTTGTACCAAAAGAAGTGGTATTGGAAAAATTGAATAATTAAATTTTCAAGCTTATTTCTTTTAAAAAAAAGTAGTCTTCCAAATTTCGGAAGACTACTTTTTTATTTCTTTTTAATGAGCCACAATCCTACAAAGGTTAGTAATCCATTGATAATGAGTAATTCTAATCCAATCTTGAATTCTCCAAAAATGGTACTTTGATATTTGTCTATTAGGAAAGATAGTGCAGGTGCTGCAATACAGATGATGGGTACTAACTTGTCTTTGACTTTATAATTAGTAAAAATCCCGAAGGCAAATAATCCCAACAAAGGACCATAAGTAAATCCGGCTAATTTCAAAATCAAACCTATCATGGAATTATCATTGATGAGTTTAAAAATTATTACCATCATCAAAAAAGCAAATGCTACAATCAGGTGTATTCTTTTTCTAAAAGATTCCTTTTTTGTTTCAGTCCATTCTTTGTTTTTCAAACCAAAAACATCAATACAGAGAGAGGAGGTAAGTGCAGTCATCGCTCCGTCTGCACTTGGAAACAATGCGGATATTAGTGCTATTACAAATATTATAGAAATAAAACCAGGCATGTGATTGAGTGCTACCTCTGGAAATATTTTGTCGCCAAATACATCTTTACCATTTAGTAAAAATTCTTTGGAAGAAACACCTGCTTTCACAACTTCTGTTATCTGTCCACCTTCACTTATTCCGTATAGATAGAGTAACCCTCCCATGTATAAAAACAATGAAATCACCCCTAATAAGATGAACCCAAGAGTTACCATATTTTTTTGAGAATCTTTCAGTTTGGTAACGGAGAGCGATTTTTGCATCATTTCTTGGTCAATACCCGTCATGGTAATAGTGATGAATGCACCTGCCAAAATTTGTTTAATGAAAAAACTTGGCGAATGATAATCCGAAACAAATACCTTTGTGAATCCTTTTTCGGACATGGCAACAAAACTCTCCGAAACATTCAGTCCAAGATGATTCAGCATATAAAATATACAAATAACAAGTCCTAGTAACATACAAGATGTTTGTAAAGTGTCTGTCCAAACAATTGTTTTTACTCCTCCTTCATAGGTGTATAAAATTATCATGATTAGTATAACTAGTGCGGTAACAAAAAATGGAACACCTAGGCTATCCAAAATACTAATTTGCAAAATATTGACAACCAAATACAATCTTGCAGTAGCTCCTACCAATCGTGATACTATGAATATCCAAGCACCAGATTTGTACGATAGTTGCCCCAATCTTTGTTGTAAATAACCGTAGATAGAAGTAAGTTGCAATCTGTAATAGAGTGGCAATAAGATATAGGCAATTACAACATACCCAATAAGATAGCCAATAGTTATTTGTAGATAGCCAAAATTGTCTTTTCCTACTGCTCCTGGTACAGAAACAAAAGTAACTCCCGAAAGAGAAGTACCAATCATTCCGAATGCAACTAACATCCAATTGGATTTTCTATTTCCGATAAAAAAACTATCGTTATTACTGTTTTTACCAGTCCGAAGTGCTACGAAAAGTAAAATGGCAAAATAGACAACTATAATAGCTAATAGAATAATCGGATTCATATATTTTTATTTTTTTTAATGTTGAGCAAATATATGTTTTTTGTTTTAATGAAAATACTAACCCAATTATCAAAATAACTCTATTAACTAATTTTTTTCTCTCTTGCTTTTGCTAAAAGTGGAATGGAAATTAACCCCATGATTAGCATGATTACTAACTGCATGGTATGTGAGAGAAAAGCATAAGAGAGTCCTATTTCCGAACCTTCTTCAAAAGATTTTCCGAGAGAAAGAAATAATGCACCTATCCCAACTTTTAAAGCAAAATGAAACGCTCCAATTCCGCCACTGGCAGGAACCATCATCCCAAGTGTTCCTACTACAATGATGTAAAAACCATCTGAAAGGGTAAAATCACTGGTCTCTGGTAAGGCAAAACACACCAAATATGCTGCAAAATAATAACTCAACCATATAGCAGTGGTATAGAATATGAATTTCCTTTTTTGTTTTAATTTGAATATAGAGGATAATCCTAAAAATATTCCATCAATAAAATTGACTATTTTTGAAATGAATTTGAATTTTAAAAAATGCATTTTGAATTTAAAAAATAAAAAAATACCAGCAAATATTGTAGTTAATGCCAATATTATAGCAATTGGATTGATAGAAAAACCTGTTTTGTGATAAAAAGCCAATATTGCATCGTACTTGAATGTAAGCGTGAACAATAAAAACACCATCATACAAACTAAATCGATAACCCTTTCTAATATTATTGTTCCGAAAGATTTGTCCACTGGTACTTTTTCTACACCAAAAAGAGCGGTAGATCTTGCCAATTCGCCACTTCTAGGAATGGTAAGGTTCATTAGGTACCCAAAAGATATAGTCCACAAAGCATTGGAATTTGATATTTTGTATCCCAATGGTTCCAATAATAAGTTCCATCTAATTGCCCGAAACCAGTAAGCAGCTATCC
>JAFDZJ010000062.1 GCA_018266965.1 Bacteroidota bacterium | reverse complement strand
TTTGCATCTGATAATCTTCGGAGTTTTGTAAAAAACCATCTTTCATTTTCAGATTTTCTCTTGCTACAACTCCCAAAATTTTTGCAGCATTTTCGGCTTCTGTTTTTCTAGTTTCTGCAGTTCCTCTCGTTCCTAGTTCTCCTTGTGTAAGATCTATGATGGCAACTTTTTTTCCTTCGGAAACCAATTTGGCAATTGTACCACCACAGCCCAATTCTACATCGTCCGGATGGGCTCCTATTGCAAGAATATCTACTTTCATTGGACTAAAATTTAATTATAAAAAAATGTCAAGGCTTTTGAAAACCTTGACAAAGATATTGTATTGTGATTTTATTTATTAAGTTGTTTGTTAAGATTAATCGCATCTTGGTAGGTTGGATTAAGCTCAATTGCTTTGGAAACATATTCCTTAGCTTTTACAACATTTTTAGTTTGGTTGAAAAAAGCTACTAGAAAATACGCATAGGACAAAGACTCTTTGTTTTGTGCTTGTTCGGCAGCAGGTTTTTTCATTACCATATCAATATATTTTTGGTAAGAGTTTTCAGCCATTTCGTTGTTTCCTAACTGTTGATAAGCAGAACCTTTAGCGTAATAAGAGTAAACCCAATCCGGAGCCAAACTTATCATTTTGTCCCAAGTTACCACAGCACCATTCCAGTTTTTGGCTTCTGTATATGCCGTACCTAGCTTTACCAAAGCATCAGCATCTTTTGGATTTGCTTTTACCTTTGCTTTTAGTCCTTCTATTTCAGGATTTGTAGGTCCTGCATTTACTGCTTCATCAGAGATTCCACCACCGCTTTGGATTTTTGCCAATTCAGCAGTCCAATCCATTGTTTGGTCTTTTGCAGCAGTTGCTATTGCAACTTTTTTTGTTGCTTCAGCAAGTAATTGAGATTTCAGATTAGCATCTTTTTCTTTTTGAGCAAGTCCAGCTTGTATCAAACCCATCAATCCTTGGTCAGCAGGAATTATTCTGTTTTTATCTTTTACAGAATTCATGAATTTTTCCAAATTAGTCTTTGCAGCTGCATAATTGCTATCTGCTTGAAAATCCAAATATGCTTGTAATTTGTATTTGATAGGGTCATCAACCTTATCAAAAACCTTTGCCAATGTAGCTTTGGAGTTAGCATAATCATCATTGGTAAAATACAATTTAGCTATTTCTAATTGTGTATATGGATCTTCATCGGCATATTTGGCATAATTTATTAAATCCTGTGTTGCCAAATCATTTTTTTGATATTTAATATCATAACTAGCTTTTGCCTTGTAAGCAGGAGCATACGAAGGATCCGTAGCTATCGCTGCATTTATTTTTTCAATAGCTTGAGGCCATTGTTGAGCAGCCATCCAAAGCGTACCCATTCTGGTATATACAGATGCTCTATTTTTAGCAACAATTGAAGCTTTGTCATAAGCTGTCATCGCACTTCCTGGGTCTCTTTTCAAACGATAAGCATCGCCAAGAGTGTAATAATAATGAGCCGGAACACCATTTTTGGTGGCTTTATCTATGGCTTTGTTTAGGAAATCTATGGCAAGGTCAGGAGCGTTATTTTTATCAAACAATGTCAAAGCCTCCCCTGCTCTATACAATACTTCTGGGTCTTTTTCTCTGGAGTCAGCAACAATTGATTGAATTTCAGAAATTCCGGATTTGTCTCCTTTTCCTAATTTTATAGTTGCAAGTCCTATCTTGTTAAGATAACTTTTTTTGTCCAATGCCAAACCTTTGTTGAAATATTCTTGTGCTTGATCAAAATTTGGTTCATTTTGGCTAAGAAAAGTGTTTCCCAAATAAAAATAATTATCAGCGGAAGGAGATTTTGCAATCATTTCTTCAAAATTCTTTTTCGCCAAAGCGTATTTGTTGGAATCAATAAAATTAATACCATCTTGAAGTGTTTGTGCAAAAGCCACATTAGTCAAAAAACCAACTGCTACACCTAAAAAAAGTTTTTTTGTACTATTCATTTCAAATAAGATTTATGTTAAATTTTTTATAAATTGTTTCAATAATTAGACCAAAATATTTGATTTTGAAAATTATTTCATTTGCACTTCTCTTTTATACAAATTGTAAGGTTGCAGACCTTCTTTTTCAACAATCATCTGCCCTAGTTGGGTGCAGGAATATCTAATAATTCCATTGGCTAGATTGAAATTTCCTTCATTAGCCAAAAAATAAATTACTCTGGTAAAAGGATAAGTCATTTCTCTAAGGTTATTACTATCTGGAAAATACAATTTTCCTTGATATTCTATAGGTAAAATTTTGATATTAGCGGACAGACTATCGGTATTTTTATTATAAATTCTACTGATGGTATTAAGCCCAATCACTCCAATTTTATTAGGGAATTTATGAAGCTGTTCAGCTAAATTTTTATTCCCGCTGACAACCGAAAAATTTAGATTTTTTTGTTCTATTCCAATCTTCTGAGCTACGAAATTAATATTACTAGAGTTGGCACCATCAAAGACAAATGGTTTGTCTTGGGATTGTAGTCCTTTTACAATATCATCATAAGAAAGCCTATCAATTGCTGAACTTTTTGGCACTATGAATACTACGGCATCTGCTGCAAATTTTGCTGGTTGATATTTTAGCTCAATTTGTTTTTCATATTCTTTTTTTTCGGCATCGTTCAAGTCTCTGGACATGGCAATCATCTTCACTTTTCCATTTAACAAATCTAGAAAAGCAAGATCTTCTTTTTCTGTTTTCACAGTAATTTTTGTTTCCGGATAGGAAATTTCATAACCTCCCGCCAAAGCTTCTACAACAGAATGATAAGCATCGTCCGTATAGATTGTGATTTCTCCCTTGTTGTAAGATGGAGTTTCTTTCACCTCCTTTTTCTTGCAATTTATTAGCAAAAAAAGAAGAACTAGTGATAAAATTTTATTCATCATTTTTTGGATTTAGATTTTTGTAGGCTCTGTACATTCTGAAACAACCATACAAAATAAGCAATGAACCCATAGCGTACGCAATATTGGGTTCTAACACAATGATGAGAAATTTGTACACCATGACAACTATACCTAGTACGATATAGAAAAATCCGACTATAAGAGATAACCAATTGAACATAATGGCAAATATAAGAAAAAAAAGAGAAGTCTTGTGGACTTCTCTTTGTAAATATCTCTATAAAAAAGTTATTCGAAATTCATAGAAATTGGCAAACGGAAACGATATCTTACAGCGGTACCATTGATTTTCGCAGGCGACCATTTGTTTTTGATACTTCTAACCGTACGCATAGCTTCTTCGTTGAAATTTTTGTTAGAGCCAGATGCTTTTACATCGGTAATACTTCCATCTTTTTCAACTACAAAGGTAATTTCCGTTTTCACAGTACCTTCATCACCATCCATTGCAGAGGTATCGAAACTGGTTTCAACTTTTTTTCTAAAAGCATTAATCCCTCCTCCTGGAAATTCTGCCAACTGCTCCACTTCAGTGTAAATTTGATTTTCATTTACTTGAGGTTTTACTTCCACTGTATTTCCTTTACCTGTAGAAGGTGGAGGTGGTGGAGGTGCATAAGTAGGAGTTTTTACCCCATCTTGATTTTGCAGACCAGTTGTTGTTTCCAATTGTTTGGTAATTGGTGGTGGTGGCGTTTCTATCTTTGGAGCTTTTTTGGGCTCCGGAACCACATTTTGTATTACCTCTTGTTTCGGAGGTTCAACTTTTGGTGGTGGTGGCGGTGGTGGCGTATCTTCTGGCTTTTCAAAGATTTTATCCTCTTGTATGATATTTACAAGTTCTCTATTTGTATCAGGTTTTGCTGATTTATTTAAGTTTTTTATCG
>JAFDZJ010000061.1 GCA_018266965.1 Bacteroidota bacterium | reverse complement strand
TTTTTGATAAAGTTAAATATTAAGAACAAAAGTTGGGCTTTATTCGTCGAGCCCCGAACCGCAGTACAACAGAATTACCGCTGCTGATTGCTCTAATGTCAAGCCCCACTATTGGCAATACCAATGTTGGCTGCAGGCTTTTGTCTTAATAACCTGTACCCAATTAATATCGTCCAAAATGGAAAAGTTAACACCCCCAATAACGAGCCAATGTCAATAAAATAGTGTAGAAACAAATTTGCTTTAGTTACTGGAACATTTATTACTTCCTCGAGAGGTGCAGCAGGAATACGAAGTTGAATTGTACTCACAAAAGTCGCATACAAAACAAAAAACAGTCCTACGAGCATAAGTCCAAAACCTACAACCATTCCAAACCATCTAAGTCCACGAGAAAAAATTCCGCCTAACTTTCGGTTGGCAACAATAAGCCAAACTCCAAATATTCCTTGAGGAAAAGTGTAAAAACCGTCTGAAAGTATTTTAGGGAATATTAGTAAAGCAAAAAATGCTGTCAATACTATTATTATAATTCCTGCTTTCAAAGGAAAGCGATTTATAGGAAAATTTCTCTGCAGAAAAAGTTTATAAAAGGATATAGTCACAGGAATGAAAAGCAAAAATTGAAGAACTAATCCACCATCATGTAACCTCTGAAATAATAAACCTTGACTTAAATTTTCGTTGCGAAAAGCCAAATAAGCTATTAAGAAAACAACTACAAAAATCCCTATAATACCGCTAGCAACAGCAGTCCAACCACCAGAACGATAAGATGGATTATCTATTGTCAAACTTTTTGGTGCCATTGTTAGATATTAAACTGTTTGAGGTTTTTGTCAAGCTTGCAGCCAACGTTTGGCGGCTTTGCGAAGAAGCGGATTTCGGAGCTCAAAACTGTCAACATACCACAAAAGTTGATGCGAGGTAGAATGTTCAATTAACCACTGAACCCGCTTTTTTGCAAAACCGCTGTTATAGCCAGTGGTTCTTGTCGTCCGTCCTTTCAAACCATTATCAATACTACGTTTCTCTGTCTTTGTCGTGTCGGGTTGTGCGGTTGCGTATTTTTTATTTTCAGAAGGGGAGGCGATTTTTTTTATTTCAATTTTGTCTGCGTGGGAAAGGTGGAAGCTCTTTTGCAAGCTTTGGTCTGTGCTTGGGCTTGCGTGGCTTGCAAATGTGCTTACACCTGTGCGATGGCTTTTAATATTGTCTATACGCTTTTTCATGTGCTTGTTTAATTTGGTCAGCCAACGATTTAGGTTCAATAACTTTCATGTTGTCACCGAAAGATAGTAGTTCCATTACAAGGTCATGTGTCAGGCAAAGTTTAAGTTTAATTTTCATTTCTTCGTCATTGTCTACCAATACTTGTTGAGTGTCGTGTAATGGAAGTGTCTTGATATACTTACCTTGAAATGGGTCAAATGATAGAATGATGTCTTGCGGTTCTTCGTCATTTGGGCTAATAATACCAAAGCAGTAGCGGTAACTTTGCTCAATGCTGTAATTATCGGGATACTGGTATGTTTGATTTGTTATTTCAAGGTTTGTCAAACGGTCAAGTGCAAAACTCTTTATGTTGTTGTCCTTACTATCTTTTGCCATGATATACCAACGGTTCTTAAACTCCTTTAAGGCATAAGGCTCTACAAAACGCTGGCTTAATTCTTCTTCCCAAAATTTCTGATAATTGAATTTGATTTGAAGTCTGTTTTTAATGGCATGAAGCAAACCATATAAATTCTCTGTTCCTTGCGGTCTGCGTTTTTCCAAATGAATAAAAGGTGTTAAGTCTTGTGCAAGATTAAGAGAATTAAACATATCAAATGCCTCCATCATTCTTTGAAAATTCATGTTTTCATTTTCATTTTGGCTGATGAAATAGCCCTTTTGAAATTTTGAATACTCTATGTCAATTCCAAAAACATTTCTGATCTCCTTTATATCACGTTGCAAGGTTCGTTTTGAAAAACCTATTTGCAAATTATCGTCTTGCATTTGCAGATAATCAAACTGATTTTCTATATAGCTCTGTAATTCCTCATAAGTTGAGTAAGGTTTTACCTTCAACTTTTTGAGAATTAGCAAGTATCTTGATATGTAGCCTCTTTTTGACATTAGTAGCTTTCTCCAGTGAGTTCTAATATTACTTTTTCTCTATCATCATATTCTTGTTTATTGTCCCAATCGTTGTTTATTGTCCAAATGAATTTTCCTGTTTTACAGTCAAATGCGATTTGCTGTCCGTTTAATTCAAAGTATTTCCAATAATCAACCGATTTTTGGTCTTTGTATGAGCTCTCGTCTAATGAAAGTTTTTCTTTCAATTCTACGAAAAGAGAATAAGAATAATACTCCTTATGAAAACCGCTTGTCATTGTTGAACCTAATAAAAGAATATCAAATTCATTGTTGTCATTAAAGCGTGCAAGTTTTTGACTTCCGCAATTGTCAATCATTTCAAACTGTTTAACGAAATAATAACGCCAATCATTTTTGTCTGAAAAATCTGCAATGATTTTTTCTAAATCTTGAAACAAAGTCGTTGGATTGATATTATCAAATAATGATTTCAAAACTTTGCGTTGTTTGTTATCATCTCTTAATAACCTTTTCCAACTAATATCACGTTCATTACGTCCTTTGCTGATTAGAAAACTATAATTTCTACCAATACTCAACAAATAATCTCCAGTTGCTAACAAGGCTCTTTCAAAAAGAAAATTGTCAAAGTTTTTCAATCCGTCATTACTAAATACGGCTTTTGCTTTTTCTGTGTATTCTTTGAATTTATCAATATTGTATATTCCGTTTTCGTCTTTACACCAATCTAAAATAAAGCCGATTTGTCCGTTGAAATAACCGTGATTTTCAATTTCAATAATTGCATTTTTCCAATCATCATTTTGTAAAATAAGATTCGCTTTTGTCTTTTCTTCTTCAATTATGAATTTTGGAAAGCCTTTATCTTCTGGGTTTACGGAATCTTTAAAATATTCAACTATTCTATTTCTATATGGAATGAGCTTTGATAAAAACAATATTGAATCTGCAAATGTATTTGCATTGTCATAATACAATCTATGTGCTTCAACAAGATTTCGGACTATTCTCAACCAATTTTGCAGATTCACTTTATCAATATCATTTTCACAAGCTAAATATTGGTATAAAGCAAATAATTTCAATAGTTCTGCATAGCCTAAATTGTTTTTAATTGCACCAGTGAATATGTCTCTTTCATCTGCATAAGTCGTGTCAGAAAGAAATGTTTTCAATCCGCTTTTATCAGATATTTTATTTAAAACTAATTTCAGCGTTTTAAAATAATCCTCATCAAAACAGCCTAAGTCCAAATATTGATTGAATGAAACTTTTTGACCACCTCTCAATAAATCAATCATCCGTCTGAATTTATCGTCTTTTGGAGCTTTTAGTGTGTAATTTATTACAGCCATTGTTCTGAAAAAATTCAAAAGCTGTTCGTCAAAAACATTTTCGGTTTTATCACGATAATTCCAAAATAAATCTGTCCAAAGTGTATCAATTTGATGTGAAAATGTTTCGGTTGCTTCTGCATTGCTTTCCCAACCCTCTTTGTTTATATGTTGTTCAAACTTTGCTTTAAAATTTTCAAAATCAGTAAGAGGTTTACCTCTTGCATTCATTTTGATATACAAATCATCTGAAAGTCCAAAGTTTTGCAACTCTATGTAATGAAAACTAATGTTGTTTAGTTTGTCCCAAACTTCCGTTTCATCTTTAAATGTTTGCTGAATGTCATCTAACATTGTCAGCATTGATTTTATTGTCTGGTCTCTTTTCCACGAAAGAAAAAACCAAGAGCTATCAATGATAAGTGTAGAAATATTTTGTTCGGGATTGTAAATAATTCCTTTATTGATTAAGTCAATACAAAATTCTCGTGAACTTGTTCGTGTTTCGTAAGTGAATTTTGTCAAAAGATTTTTTAATTCATCATTTAACTTGTTTTCTTTAACTGCAACAAACCAATGCAACAAAAACAATGTTGTTAATCTTTGTTGTCCGTCAAGCGGTTGTAAAATTTTATTTCTTACGCTACCATAAACAAAATCCAATTCCTTTGGTGTTCCATTAACTGCTTCAAGTAAAAACTTTAAGAAGTTTTCTCTTAGTTCTTCTTTTCCTTCTCTACCCTGAGCGTAATCTCGTTGTATAATTGGAATTTCAATTTTACTCAGCGGTTGCCATGTTTCATTTTCATAAATAGCTTCTTCGTTAGAAACCAATTGCAGAAAATTTAATTTTTTTGATGTCGGATTATTGCTCATTTTCTGCCAATGTCATTTGAGGTAAATACTGATTTATTACTTTTTGTATTTTTTCAAAATATGAAGTTCTATCGTTTTCATTCCAAACTTCAATGTCTTTCACGTTTGCTGAATAATATTTCATAAAAACATTTTTTGTGCAAATGGGAATAAAAGTTCCTTCAATTTCTCTTTCAATTATTTTCTTTCTTTTTTCTTTGAAAGAATCGTTTTTGTAAGAACGATTAGTTCCACTATCTAATAAACACAGGTTTCGTAAGCTATTATCTTCTTCGCCCAATACATAGTCAACAATGTCTTCAAATTCATTTTCATCAATTGTGTTGCCTGATTTTATGAATTCAATTCGATTATTTAACTCCTCGTTGTGATGATTGTCTGTTTTAATGAAGTTGTTTTTTAGCCAATCAATTTGATTTTCTATTTTCACATTAACTTCTGTTGCGATAGCGTGAATGTGTTCAACGTCCCAAGATTCTTTTTTGTAACGGTCAAAAGGGAAACGATTAGTTTCGTTTTCGTTGTTGAGCATAGTTTGTATGTTGTGAAGCAATAAAATTTCACGAACATATTTTCCGTTATATTCGACTTCTTCCAAATTCACATTTTTAAATTTGGATTCTATTTCTTGGTCTATCCAATATGAAAACTTCGTTTTTGATTTTTCTTTTTTCTCTTTAAGAATGTTTTTGATGTTTGTTCCAATCGCAATTAGATAACCAATTTTGTGATATAATTCTCTGTCATTATACCACTCTTCAAGAGTTTGGAAATACTTTTTAATTTCCTGCCAATTGTCGTTTATTTCTTTTTCTGATTTGGTTTTAAATTTTTCATTAAAGAAATGGAAAGTGGAATACTTGTCATCACTTGGCTTGTCTGACATTAAATTAAAAATAAACTCTATTCTCGTTGCCAAGGTATTTTCATTTTTGTTGATGAAATACCAAAAAGAATCGTCTTGTAAGGCATATTCAATTCTGTCCCATTCTGAAGCAATTTCTAATTGTTTCAAACGTAGTTTTTCGCTGTCTGCTTTTGCGAAATTTGAACTATTTAAAAACAAAGCTTTAATCAATTCAGCATTTGTTAGTGGAATTTTACCGCTATTTATCCTCGTGAAAATATCAATAGAATCATCTTTTGCCGAAGTTTCATACCAAATAACTTTTGTAGAAAAGTTGAATTTTGATTCAAATGTATTTACATCAAATTGCTCTCCTTTGTTTTTGAACCAATCACAAATTGTTTTGTAAGCAGAAGAAATAAAATAATAATCAATGTTCGTGTCGTTTATCGTTTCTCCGTTTAATTCTTTTTCTAAATAGTCGGCTGAATTTTCTCTTGTTTCATATTTTAAGCCAAATAATTTCTTTCTACGGTTTTCAACATAGCCTTGATTTAAATGATGTAAGATTAAAAAAGTTGTCGTGAGCCTTTGTTGTCCATCAATTACGTCCCACTCATTATCATCTTTTTTCTTTACCACAATCGGCTGTAAGCAATACCATGTTTTTTCATTTGAATTTTCAATTTCCTTTGGAGAAAATTCATTGATGTCATTCAATAATTCTGTCACTTGTTGTTCTGTCCAACGATAACCTCTTTGATAGGATGGTATAAAAAAGTTGTTTTTCAGCAAATCGTTTATAGTCCTAATTGATATATTGTTATGCTCCATATTCATTATTTTCCTTCAAATGTATTAAAAACAGTTCTGCACAAGCTTTAGCATCACTCAAAGCATCATGATGATTTAAGTGAATTTTGTATTGCCTACAAAGTGAAGCTAAATTGTCTCCGTATATTTTATAGGTGCAATGTCCAGTAAATTCAGGTGTTGAAATTTCATAAAAATCTAAAGTTTGCTTTAAGCAATGAAAGTCAAACGCAAAACCGTTATGAGCAAGAACATTTTGATTCTTAATGAATGGCTCAATTTGATGCCAAATTTTATCAAATGTTGGTGCATCTGCCGTTTGTTCGGGATTTATTCCATGAATATCAATGAAATTATTCCAGTAATAGTTGTCAGGTGGTTGAACCAAAATAGATAACTGCTCTTTAATAATTTGATTTTCGACACGAACTAAACCAACTTGACAAATGCTCCAACGCTTGCCTTGTGCGGTTTCAAAATCTATGGCGGTATAAGAATTAAGCACTTTTGTAACTTATTCTTTTGCACTTTTCATCATAGGTTTCAATAAGGCTACCGTTTTTTACTGTGAAGGTATTACCTGCTGCACCTCTTACCATTTTGCTTCCTTGGCTCATGTATGAAATGCGTTTACATTTTTCGTCATACACTTCAATTAATGAACCGTTGACAACTACAAAGAAATTACTTGCTACTCCAACAAGTTCTTTGTTTCCTGCACTCATGTATGAAATTCTTTTGCTGTTTGCATCATAAACTTCGATGAGGCTTCCTTTTTCTCTTACGTCTGAAATCATATTTTATATTTTTATTTTAACGCCTACTCTATTCAGTTTTCGGCTTACCTGTTATTGTTTATGGCTTGAAATCCAATTGGATTACTTTTTCTTGATTGTTGAAAATCTTTTTCGTCTTGGTTGTAAATTGAAGTCAAAGTCATTGGCTTATTGATGTTTGTTTCAAAACCTAATTTATTAGAAAGCTGTTGTGCTTTTTCAACTTCTAATTCTTTAAATTCATATTTTGCTATTAATCGTCCTTTTCGCATTAAAGCACTATCAATTTTTGAAATGTCAGTGTTAAACGAGCAAATAATTTGAACATTCAAACAGTCGGCAAGAAGTCCGTCTGAAATGTTTAGTAAAGCAGATACTGGAGAATTCCCGTCTTGCTCTCTATCAACCACAATATTTTCTGCATCTTCAATAACAAAAATTGAATTTGGATTGTCTATGAGAATTGAAATTAAACTCGGATTTGTAATGGCACTTGC
Organism: Bacteroidota bacterium; assembly: GCA_018266965.1. GTDB lineage: Bacteria > Bacteroidota > Bacteroidia > Flavobacteriales > Weeksellaceae > Amniculibacterium. The sequence continues at coordinate 5,514 of JAFDZJ010000061.1, read as the reverse complement.
CATATTTGGAGGTAAAAAAATTACATCCTTTTTCAATGAAGAAATTAGATAGCGGATATATGATGTTTTACCTGTTCCAGGCTTTCCATGAAGAAGAACTAACCCTTTATCATTCTTTCTGGAAAGCCTTCGTAAAATAGTTTTGTGAATTTCTTTAAAGTCTTCGTTATAGTTGTCTTCTATATTCAGCTTGGGTTTGGTAATTTGCAATGATTTTGTTTCAATGCCTGTCATGCTATTTACAAGCAATGAAATTTCAGGTTTTTGTTTCTGCTTTCTTTTCTTGAATTTATGGATTGAATTTATAATGTCCTCAACTTTTGAAAGTTCAGTTTTACGGAATAAAAAGCGAACTGTGGAACAGTTTGTGTCGAAGTCAACAATTAGGTCATCATATAGAAAATAAAAAATATCATCAATTTCTGCCTTCTTGCTTCTGTTAAAATATCTTTTGTCATAGTAGAAGTCTTTTATTTCTGATTTGTAGTTTTCAGAGAACCACAAATTGGCTTTTTTGCAGTCAATGTCAACTTCATGAATAAAGTTTGGGATTGAATTAAAGTGGGCAACAAATAAAGTAAACTCATTGAGATATGAACCTTTCCGTTCTGCAAAAACTTCTGAAATAGTCATTTTTGCTGATGTCTTAGCAAGTTCAAAAGGTCTGTCAGTTGTAGGGCTAAGTGTTAAATTATTAGTTTGCATACTTTCTTTATTTCTAATTTCTGCAACAAAAGTAAAAGCCTGAAACGCCAAAACGTGTCGCTCTAAAATTTTCTTTCTGTGGGTGGGAAAATTTGGCTCTTTTGGTTTTGCGAAGGGTCGGCTTGTGTGTTGGGCAAAACCAAATGTGCCAAATGTGCGGCTGGCTAAAATTGAATTAAAAAAAATGTGCGGTTGGGAAAATAAAAAATACTGAAGCGTAGGCAAGGTGTGTCGGCTTACCTGTTGTCCGATTGAAATATGGTCTCTATGTTGGTCACCTGTCAAAATGGTTTGTCTTTGTTTTAACGTTTAAATTTCAGGTCGGTCGTTTGTCGTTTGCACGGTCGTCCTACCATTGGCTATAACGGACAGGGCTTGCCGAAGTACGGGAATTAGTATTCCGTCCGCCTGGTACCGATGATGATTGAAAAACTGATGATGAAGATAACAACAAAAAGCTAAATAGAATTACGTCAAGCTGGATATGAAGCACAATAGAATTACAAAAAGTCGAAGATAACTTCCGTCAGCCCGTATTTTGGCAAACCCCCTGTTGTACGTTCGCCCTTCTCCTCGGTCTTCTATAATGTGGGTCTGTGTCCAACCACAGAGTGTTGCCTGTGCGTTGGCACAAGGCAGGCTCTTTTGCAAGGTTGGCGTTTGTGTTTCGGCTTTGTGTGCCTTGCAAATGTGCCTGGCTTGGTGCGCTGGCTATTGTATGCCTTCAATTATTTTTTGTTCGTCAGCAGTGATGTCGTAAAGTTTATAGACTAATTCGTCAATTTTTTTTTCAATGTCAGTGCTTTCTTTACCTTGTTGTTTTGCTTCAATAATTTTGTCAACAAGCTGGATGATTGAGTTTTGGATTTTTACATCTGCATTTTTGGGAATAGGAAGTTTTTTTATATAGTCCAGTCCGTATTTTCTTGCATTGCCCATTTTGACAGGACAAAGGTCATAAATAACCCAAGTCATTAGTGCAGAATTTAAGACACCTAAAATGAACTTAACATCATAAGATTTATCTGTAAGTCTTAATGAATGGCTTGTCCCACCACCAAAAATGAAATTTTTATTGTCCAAAATAAAGTTCGGTAACATACCAACATCATAAAAAATGATTTTTTCTGTATCAATATCATTAAGGTCAACTCTTCGCATTAATGAATACCAAGCAACTCCTTTTTCTTTTATTGTAGTTCTGCTGTCTTGCCGATTTTCCAATTCTGTTTTAAAACCAGAAAGAAATTTAAAACAATTAGGGAATTTACTTTTCAACTCTGCTTCCTCAATAATTGTATTGTCCTTATTGTATGGATAAATTAAACTAAATGTTTGACTGGATACGTGATACTTTTTATAATTCTGTGGTCTGATAAAATTCTTTGTAATCTCTTTTTCTAAATCCAATTCCTTGACTTGTTCGGATGGAATAAGGAACGCTTTGTCTAAGCCAGTAATTACACCATAAGTAAAATTTGAAATTTCATTTAAAGCGTTCTTGTCATTAAATATTTTTTGCTTCAATGATTGATTAATATTGAAATCCCAAGGTTCGTCTGAAAGAGTTGATGTTTCAAATTGAATAAAATCTTGAGGAATATCTTCGGCATTGTCCATTAACTTATAATCAATTGCTTTATTCTGATTTTTTGAAATCAAGAAAACCGATACGTATGTAGCAAGCCCATCAAATACAGAGACTTTGGAGTAATCAATATTTACTTTTAAATATCCTTTAAGAAATGCCCTTACATTTCTGCCGTACTCTGCCTTTAAAAATTGATTTGATGTGATATATGTTTGAAGACCGTTTGTCTTCAATATTTTGTGTCCAAGTTCAATAAAAAGAATTGAAATATCTAATCGTTTGTGGGCAACTTTGAAGTTGTCTTTATAACTGTCAATAAGACTATGCTGTAAATCCTGAACTCTTATGTATGGTGGATTTCCTATAACAACATCAAAGCCTTCAAAATCACCATCATTGTTTAAGACTTCGGGAAATTCAAACCGCCATTCAAAAGCATTTTTGTAGACAGCGTTGTTTTTTATTTCGTCAATTTCTTTGGATAACTTGGTAATCTCAGTTTCTAATTTTTCTTTTTTTGCCTTTTCTTTTTTGATGCCTCCTTTAATAACGTCAGCTTGAATAGGCGAATTTTGAACTGATAATAAAAGAAACAATTCTTTGCTTAGTTTGCTAAGTCGAATTTTTTTAGGGTCGTTGTTACCTATTTCGGTTCTAAAATCTGTTTTAATGTTATCAATGATTTTTTGCAAACCTCTTTTAACATCCCTGCTCTTTTCATTTTTATAATCGTTCACAAAACCTCGATATGCTTTTATATCATATTTAATGCTTTTCAAGGCTTTACTTAAATCCGCATCTAAAGCAAACCGGCTCAACAGGCTGTTACCACATTTTATATTGATGTCAATATTGGGAAGTGTTTCAAGTTCCAAATAGTTTGTTTCTTCTTTATAGTAAGCATTTTTTAAGAGTTCAATCCACAAACGCAACCGACATATTTTTACTGAATTTGGATTAATGTCAACACCAAATAAGCAGTTTTCAATTATGGTTTGCTTTTCGTGAAAAAGGGTTTTTTGTAGCCGCTGGATTTCTTTGTTTAGAGGTTTACCATTTTGTAATTTATATTCAAGAATATTTGTTTTTGGGTCGGTAATGATTAGTTCGTCATTTACAATTTCAATTTCGTAACCGCTGATACTGTTTCCTTCTTTGTCAGCAAGTATTCCTAATTCTGCTTTGATACTTATAATTTCATTTAAAGAAGAAACTAAGAAGTGTCCAGAACCAACAGCAGGGTCGCAAATCCGAAGAGAGTTTATTAATTCGTTGGCTTTTAAAATTTCTTGTGTTTTGAAAAGTCTTGAGGTATAGTTTTTTACATCCTCATATTTGTCAAATAGGTTGTTGCCCTTTTCTGACATCGCCTCGTTGAATTTTTCTACAACAGCCAAACGAATTGACTGCTTGCACATATACATAGTGATAAAGCCAGGTGTGAAGATAGAACCATCTTTGTAGCCATTTATTTTCTCAAAGACTTTCCCAAGTACAGAAGCATTAATAATAGTTTTGTTGTCTTCCTGTACATCTTCCGTTCCTTCACTTGCAAAGTCATAAGCATCTAAAAATTGGAAAAGATAATTAAGAGTGGGCAGCGAAGCTACTTTCTTTTTTATATCTTTTAAAATTGTTGTTCCTATTAAATCAAGTTGCCCGCCATTATCAAGCGAATTTATTTTTATAGTCTGGTCTTCTAATTCGCTGATTTCAAAAAGTGAACTGTTTAAATAGGGAACTCTGCTGTATTTGCTTTTTATGGCTTCACTTCTTTCATTTAAGTTTACTGCCAAGACTTTATGAAATAGTTTAAACAGTTCATCAAAATCATTTATAGTTTCGGTGTTCAGGAAACGATAGTCTTTATTCCCTTGGTGATAGGATATAAGTTGCCCCTCCAATAACTTAAGAAACAAAATTCTATTTATCCAAGTAATTGCAAGTTCCAGCGAAATACTAAAAATCCGTTCTTCTTTATTTTCTCCATAAATAGATTGGTCGGGAAGGCGATGCAAAACATCTTCTGTGTTCAATGCCTCAATTGTTGCCTCAATAAGCGAAGCCGAATTGCGGTTTTCTTTTTTTCTACGAATTATGTTTTTGCCATCTTCTTTTGCTTCTTCCAGTCCAATTATGTGAAGCAATTCTTTGTAGAATTTTTCATTTAGTGAATTGCTGTCGTTTGGAGTTGCGATTTTTAATAAATGCTGCGGAGAAAGTATTTTTAGTAAAGCACTTAATTCACGGTCATCCTCTTTTTTATTGTTGCGTAAAATGCTGTCGTATTCCCTAATGTCGAAGTAAACGCAAGGAATTTCAATATCCATTTTGGAAACTATTTTTGCAATTTCCTCATAGAAAAAAGGATTGTCTTTTTTATCGTTTAGTTTAGTTTCGTAAAGTCTTTTGATTTGTGTATTTCGGTAAATATGCTTGTCAAAATAATTGGCATCAATGATATACCATTCATTAACATTTGTCATTACCAACTGTTTTAGTTGGTTGTTTCCAGCTTGTGTTCTTTCGTCTAAATAATAAAGAATAAGTTCGTGAAGTGCTTTTTTGTTGGGATTGTCAGCCGTAACCATTTCGTTAATATTAGTTGGTCGTTTGGCTTCAATGATAATTCCAACTTCGCTGTCGGTGGTTTTGCCGAGATGAATTACTAAGTCCTTTTTGTCTTTAGTATTGATTGCGTTTGTATCACGGTAGTAAGTGTCACGCAAAAAATCCCTCAAGTCATTTTTTAAATGTTCTTCGCTTTCGTCCTTAGGTCTTTTTTCAATGACACTGATTTTGTCAAGCAGAGTAATGAGATTTGTTTTGAAGAGGTCTATTTCACTTCTCAAAGGCTTTTGCTTTAAGAAGGCTTTCAATGTTTTTTTCGGTGTCTGCGGAATTAATCTCATCTATTTTGTTCAGTCAGTTTTGATAATTGGCTAATTTAAGCATTTATTGTCTTGTGGAGTGTTGCTCTGTCCGCCAGTTGGGTGGTGGGTGGGCATTGGTGTTGAGTCTTGCAATTTGCTGATGTGTATTGTTGAAGCCGATTAGAATTCCGTCCGCTGGGGTGGGTGGGCTGTGCGTTGGCACAAGGCAGGCTCTTTTGCAAGGTTGGCTTTTGTGTGTCGGCTTTGTGTGCCTTGCAAATGTGCCTGACTTGGTGAGTTGGGTCGTGTCGGCAAAGTCTTGGATGCTTAAATGTTTGCAGGATG
>JAFDZJ010000060.1 GCA_018266965.1 Bacteroidota bacterium | reverse complement strand
TCTTAGCAGTGCAAATACTTCTAATGTTACGACCTACCTTACAAATCAACCTAATTTACCAGAAGTTTCTAGTGCAAAAACTATTATTGGTGCATCAAGTAGTTTAGCAGATGGAGTTCTAGTTTTAGAATCTACCAATAAAGCAATGGTTTTACCAATGGTTACAGATACCAACAACATTCCAGACCCAGCACCCGGTATGATGGTTTACATTAATAAAACTGGTGCAAAAAGACTTGCTGTTTACAATGGTAATAAATGGACTTATTGGAAACCTTAAACAAAAATAGATTCCTTAATTAGTCCAAACAAATTCCATTTCAGGTATTTTCATAGTAGCTATAACTACATCTTTTTCTATATTGAGAATGGATACCATTGCGGGGAAATTGATTTTTTCCCAATCATCGGTATGTTTATGATAATCTGGATGTCCATAAGTATGGAAAAATAAAACAGGAATTTTTTTATCGTAAAAAGAAGTTTGATCAGAGCCACCTCTACCATCTTTACTCAAATTATACAAAATATCAGAATGTATCCCTTGAAAAGCTTTTGCAAATCCGGGGCTTGTTCCATAGCCAATTATTCCTAATTTGTTTTCTGGAGTATATCTTCCTATCATATCCATATTGAGCATCCAATGGATACTACCCAAAGGAATTGTAGGGTTTTCCACAAAATATTTGGAGCCATATAATCCCAATTCTTCTCCACAAAATGCTATGAACAAAATATTGCAATCTTCTTTTATTTTATTTTGACTGAAATACCTCGCCAACTCCAATAGCCCTGCTACACCAGAGGCGTTATCATCGGCACCGTTGTGTATTTTGCCAATATTTTCTTTTTCGTCTTTGGAATTACCAAATTCGCCGTGCCCAATATGATCATAGTGTGCTCCGATGACAATTGTTTTGGAAGCTCCGTTATCCAAAAATCCGATGATATTATTGGCAGATTTCAAACTATCGGAGATAACAACTTTTTTTACTTTTGCTACAAATTTCTGTTTATAGCCATCAACTCCTTTGGGTTTTAGTCCCATTTTTTTGAAATATTTTTCAATATATTTTCCAGCTTTAGCAACTTGTTTGCTTCCTGTTTGCCTACCCTGCATCCTATCGGAAGATAGATATTGAATATGTTTTTTCAACAATGTTTCAGAAATTTGTATTTCTTGTGAGAAAAGAAACAGAGGAAACGAAAGATATACGAGTATAATTAATTTCTTCATAATTTGATTTAATAAGCAATTTCTATTTTTACTTTTTTATTTTTTAATCTTTCTTGTTTCAGAGCAATTAGTGTATCTTGTACTTTATTTCTATCAATAGCTACGAAAGAAGTTGTATCTTTTACCTCTATTAACCCAATATTTTCGGAATTTAGTTTTCCTTTCTTTATTAAGAAACCCACAATATCCACTTTGTTTACTTTATCTTTTTTTCCAGCACTGATGTATATAGTTTGAAATAAAGTTTTTGAAGGGATTTTATATTTTTCAACCAGAGATTCTTCTGGAATAGTATTTTTTATAAATGGAAAATTTTCTTCCTCGGAAATTATAAGATAGACAAACCCTTTAGCATTCATCCTTGCTGTTCTCCCGTTTCTATGGACAAAAGCATCTTCTTTTGGTGGAAGTTGGTAATGGACAATGGATTCTACTTCTGGTATATCCAATCCTCGTGCAGCCAAATCGGTAGTAATAAGCACTCTGGAAGAATCGTTTCGGAATTTCAACAAAGCTCTTTCTCTTTCATCTTGCTCCAAACCACCATGAAAAACTTCTCTTTCTATTCCTTTTTGTCTTAATAATTCTGAAATTCTATCTACTGCATCTCGGTGATTACAAAAAACTAATGTTCTTTTATTACCTATCTTACAAATCAATTTGAATAGAGTTTCTAATTTTTCTTCGGCTGTGGTAACAACTTTTCTAAATTGCAAACTTGGTTGGACTGCTTGTGTTTTTAGGAAAGATAGCATTTTTTCATTTTTAATCCCAGTAAATTCCGGAATTTTATCCATTGCTGTTGCAGATGTCAGCATACGAAATCTAAGACCGGACATAGCATTTATAATAAAGGACATATCTTCCTGAAAACCTAATTCCAAAGATTTATCAAACTCGTCCAAAACCAACGAATGAAAAGAAGAAGGATTAATATTTTTGTTCCTAATGTGATAGGCAATTCTACCTGGTGTCCCAACCAAAACGGCAGGATTGGCAGACAGAGAATTAATTTCCATTTTTTTGTCGTGTCCTCCATAGGCAACGGAAATTTTGAAATCGGTAGTCATCGATTTGAAAACTTGTTCTATTTGCAATACCAATTCTCTTGCAGGCACCAAAATCATTGCTTGGATTCCCGAATTATTTTGGGACAAATTCCTTATCAAAGGCAGCAAAAAAGCCAAAGTTTTTCCGGAACCAGTAGGCGATAACAAAACAATATCGTTGTAATCCAAAGATGTACTATAGGTGGACTTCTGCATTTGATTCAGTTCCCTGATTTGCATTTTTTGTAAGATGTTCTCTACATTCATTTTGCAAAAATATAGATTATACCATTAATACTATCATTAAGGCTAATAAAAAATCCACTCTCTAAAAAGAAAATGGATTATTATATTTACCAACCTAGCATCAAACCAATCTGAAACATTTTTCTGTTGTCCAAATTATTACCCGAGAAAAAGGGACTTAATTCTTGTCGTAAGTACAGATTAAAACTTCTATAAGAAATATTTCCTTGTAAACCATAAATGTATTTGTTGTGGTTATAGTCGGTATTGGAGTCCCGGAAACTTATATTGTCTCCATTTACAATATTATTACTACTTATTCGGATTCCTCCATAAAAATTAAGACCAAATGTAACTCCGTTGTTTATATTTCTATAATTTCCAAGATTATCTGTACTCAATTTTGAAGTATTGTAACTCAACCCAATCGGTAGGACAAGGTATCCTGCTCTCAGTTTCGTTTTGTCTAAATTTTTATCATATTGCACTAAATCTACAACACCCGATTCGTTTCTGTACATAAAATAATTATCATTGAACCTCAAAGTTCTATATGACAAATACGCTCCGGATAATACTTGAAAAGGACTTGTTCTGTTGAGTTGCTTGCGATACAACATTCCGAAATCAAATCCGCTATTAAATGCCAAATGCTTGTTCAGATTTTGGTTGTTTCCATTGGGTAAATTTATCATCCCGAAACCTATAAAACCATTGATAAAGTTAGTCGAAACATAATTTTTTACAGGTTTGGATTTAGCATCGGTTTCAGGAGTAGATGAATCACTATTTAAAATAGAAAATTGCACTTGTTTTTTGGTAACCTCGTCTAAATCGAATTGTAAATTGCTAATTTGAGAATTTATTTTTTCCGAATAATTGTCGGATATTTTCTTTTTTTCATCTTTAGCAACTTCTTCGGTTATTTCACCAGCCTTCAATTTTCCGTTGATTTTGTCTATTTCCTCGGACATCAAGTCTTTTTCTTTTACAACGATTTGATGAATTTGCAAGGAATATTCTTCAATTTTCGCTTTTACCACAGGACTTATATTTTCTGTTTCGTTTTTGGAATTTAGGTCATAAGAAATTCTTTGTGCATGAATATTGTTTATCACAAAACAAAGTGCAGATGAGATGATGATTTTTTTAATCATAATGAGCGTATTTTTAGTTAAAATCTATTTTAAAATGAATGTAATCAACCTATTAAAAATCCAATAAATTAGGAATTGATTTTTATTTAGAATTTAGTTTATTGAAATCTATAATTACCATTTTGGGTTGAGCTTGTATTTTTGGAATAGTTTGTTTGTTTTCAACAGAATATAACAGCATTTCCGAATCAACGAAATTTTTAGGTTTTACAACTGTTTTTACAGGTTCCACAGGAGTATTTGCAACAGGGATTGTATTAGTATTTGACACCAAAATATCCGACTTTTCGATTGGTTTAATACTTTTAAAACTATCTTTTGATTTTAGATTTTGGTTTTTATTATCTTTTATTGGTAAATGAGAAACTTGTACAAGACGATTTTCAACTATTGGTTTTGCGTTATCAACCGTTGATAATGGTAATTTTGTAATTTCATTTTTTGCGATTTCAATTTTTAGTTTATCATGTTTCTTTGCAATTGTTTTAGGATGTTGTGTTGAATTTTGTATGTTAAAAACAAACAATAATCCTCCTATTAACAAAAATGTAGCAGCTATCCAAAAAGAAATTTTCAGACCTTTATTAGTATTATTCTTTTGAGTACGCATTAAATCTTGAATTTTATCCCAAGAAGTATCGGTAGGTTGGAGTGTTCTGTTTTCCAACTTATTTTTTATTTCTATTTCAAACTTTGATTTCATTTTGGGTTTTATTATTAATTAAATATAATTCTTTCAATTTCGCTTTTGCCCTTTTTAACTGTTGTCGACAAGTAGGCTCGGAAATATGAAGTAAGTCCGAAATTTCCTTGTGGCTATAATCTTCTAAAACAAATAAATTAAAAACAATTCTATAATTTTCCGGCAAAGCATCTAACAATTCTTGCACATCGAAATCATAAAACTCATTATCTAAATCACTAAAATTATCTTGGTACTCCTCATCTAAATAATAAATTTTTCTCGTAGATTTCAAATTATCCAAGCACTCATTAACCATAATCTTTCGCATCCATCCTTCCAAACTACCCACACCTTTGAATGATGAAATATTTCGGAAAATTTTAACAAATGCTTTTATCATACAATCTTCGGCAGCATGAAAATCGGGAATATAGCTACGACATACACTGAGCATTTTTGGAGAAAATTTTTCATACAATAATTTCTGAGCGGTAGAATCATTTTGTAATAATAGTTTTACAAATTCTTGCTCGTTATCTATTTGAACTTGTGTATTAATTTTCAAAATAAGCGGTTATAATTATAAGACGAAAAAAAATATAAAGATGTGACACAATTCTGAAAAAAATCCATAGAGGTTAATTGGCAATAACATGAAGCCAAAATAACATTTTTAGTGAAAAATAAATTATTGAAAACAAAAATTTAAAAAAAAAGTTCATTTAAACTAAAAAAGTTGTCATATAAAGAACGAAAAAGGCAATTATAAAACACAAAAAAAGTCCGACTAATAAGTCGGACTTTGTAGCGAAGACGGGAATTGAACCCGTGACCTCAGGGTTATGAATCCTGCGCTCTAACCATCTGAGCTACCTCGCCTGGTTTTGAGTGGTGCAAAGATAGAAATTTTATTTAACTAGACAAAAATTATTTTAAATTAAAATACTGCAAAACATCTTGCACATGGTCTGGCTTGTCAATTATTTTATTTTTTTCATCTAGAATAAAAAATGTTGGAGTTGCGTGTACATTGTAGGTTTCCACAAAGCTACTATTCCAACCTTTTAATTCTGTGATATCTACCCAAGGAAAAACAGAAGTTTTATCATTATAAGTTTTACTATCTGTGTCAAGAGAAAAACCAATAATTTCGATATTTTTCTTTTTCAGTTCAGAATAAACGGGGATTAATTT
>JAFDZJ010000005.1 GCA_018266965.1 Bacteroidota bacterium | reverse complement strand
TGTTAAAAATTATTTAATAAATTAATTCATTATTTTTTAAAAATAAGAAACATAGCTATTCCTATCACAATAAGTAAAATACTTAAATTAAGAAGTCTTTTTAAATTTTGATTTTTTTTTAAAGTTTCAATCATTCTATCAACTGCCATCCTATCAATAGTTCTATTAATTACTTTGGAATCATTTTCTAAGAAATCGATTAATGTATTATAATCAGAATCTTTGTCTATCAAATACATATAATATATTGAACGACCAACTACATCATTTTCATTATAAAAAGACTTAAATAAAATACGATTTCTATTCTTTCTAATCTCAATATCATTGTCAGATGCTAACTTCTTCCATTTTAATATATCAGAAAATTCTTTATTATATTGCATAATACTATCTTTATTTTCTATTAGTTTTCCATCTACAACAATATAATCTGTTCCATTGTTATATTCATTTTGTGTCATCAATATCCTTTCCATAATTTTCTATTTAAATATTAGTTTAATTTGTTTTTCTATATCTGCTTTATCAGTTAGATTTATTAGTATAAAAGCCTTAAAAAGATCTTTGTATGATTTAGTACTTATTTTTTCATCAAAATTCTTCTTAATATTATCTTCAGAAAAATTGAGTAAATCTTTATGTGTACCAATAATTACTACATCTCTTTCTTGTTTCTTTGCAAAATCATAAATTAACTCAAAACGACTATTGGTCTCACGCACATATTCAACATTCTCATTGATATATTCATTTAAATTAAACAGAAATAAGATTATGTCACTCTCTTCTATTGATTTTTTATAATATTGTTTATAATTATCACCACCACCTCTATCAACTCCTGATTGGATGGTTACGCTTCTATCTTTATCAAATTTATAAGTGAATTTTTTATATTCTTCTTGTCCTGTTGCTCGTTCAATATATTCTACTTTTCTTAAAAAACTCAAGAATCGTGTTTTTCCAGATGCTTGCATACCAAGAACAGTTAACTTATCGCCGTTTTTAAGTGTAATCACATAAGTAGTACCTAATAACGCAGCTATAATAGCTACTCCAGCCCAAAGAAAAGGGATTATCAAAATTGTTAAAATCATTTTATATTTGTTTTTAAATTTCCTATTCTCGCCTTACTTCACCAACCCATAAATTGCCACTCCTAACAAAGCTATTACCCCAACTAAAATTGCACCAAAAATAATGACACCCCATTTTATGATACCAATAAGTTTTGCAAAATTATCATTGGTATCTTTTGCAAATGACTGCCCCAAGTGTAATATACTTCCCCCCACTACTACAACATCATCCATCCAACCTGCAAATGGAATAAAATCCGGTACAATATCAACTGGACTTACTCCGTACAAAGCACCCATAACCGCAAGAATTATTGGCATGGTTTTATTCGATTTTTCTATTTCTGCTTTCATATTTTTTATTTTTAAATTATTTTATTTCTCCCTACCTCCCCAAAAAATCCTCCACCACTTTTCTCATATTTTCGACTTTAAATTCGTATGCCGATGGATGATGGAGACCAATGGCTTCGCAAGTTCCGCCGAGATAGTCCAACTCGCGGATATTCCAACGGTTATCTATTTTGTCCAAATGTTTTCCCCAACCCTGTGTATTGAAAAAATGCTCCCATAATCTGCTGGAGAAAACAATTACCTTGTCGGGTTTCGTAAGCTCTATGTATTTTTTTAAAGCCATTTTGGCAACATCTTTTTGTGCTGTCGTTGGCACTTGATCGGAGGTTGTAAAAGGCTCTTGTATGGCATTGGCAAAAGCAACTTTATCCCAAAGTGCCAAAGGATTATCAGGGCTAATTACCTTACCTATATTGTCGTAAAAACGAGCCGAAATAATGGGCAGTTCTGCAATTTTTGCTTTGGTAAACCCTTTTAAATCCGTGGGCAATCCGTTGGTAAAATAATGAGAATCCCCAATAATTAGCAATTTCCCAAAATGGGATTTACCATAATTTTCCCCAATCCAAGGGTCGAATGTAATTTTTGACATATTTTGTTTTCAGTTGTTTAGTTATTTAGTTATTCAGTTCTAAGCCTTTTTTCAACCAGTTGATATATTCTTCTTTTACAGACTTCGGAGCAATTACTTTCATTCTTCCTGCCTGTTTCAGAAGCTCTTGGTAGAAATCATAAGAAGGCACCAATTTCAGTTCTATCTGCAATTCCTCTGCGTTATCTACCAATATCTTTTGAGAAGAATGTAGAGGCAAGGCTTTTATATATTTCCCTTGTTCGGCATCAAAAGACAAAACAATGGTTTCAGGCTCTTGACCCAAACTGGAAATAATTCCGAAAGAATTTTTAAAAGCCATCGTAACATCTACATCTTCTTTTGTAAAGGTAGAATTGGAAATTTCCAAATCCGAAATCCTATCCAAACCATAAGTTCTCAATCGACCGTCATTTTTCGTTCTATCCATAGCCAAAAGATACCAACGGTTTTCAAACTCTTTCAAAGCATAAGGTTCCAAGATTTTTTTTTCGATGAGGGTATCCCAAAATTTGGAATGGTTGCAACTGATGATTTTCTTCAATTTTATCGCTTCTATCAACTCATAAAGATGCTCCAAACCTTTGGCTTTGTTTTCCTGGAAAAGCATCACTTCTTTTTGGTTTTTCAACTCTTTACTGGCATAGACCAACAAAAGCGACTCGCCTATAAAACGATAAGTATCCTCGGAAGTTTCTTTTAAACTATATTTTTTTCCATTCTGTTTATAGACTATTTCCATATCAAAAACCGACTTCAAAATCCCTCGATCTAAACGAAAAGTTTTTTCAGAATAAGAAATTTCTAACTTCTGCTCATTCTCTATTTTATTTTTTACCTCTTCGTAAGTATATCCTTTGGAGGGATTGGAAAATTGATCCACCAACCATAAAATTCTAAATATCTGCTGCTTCTGTCCCATTTTATTTACTCTTATTTAGTGTATGATGAAAGTTTCTTTTGACATTTTATACGCATTAATTTCCAAAACCAAACTTCCCACTACCATCGCTATTACCCAAGCATCATCTATCCAACCCAAAAACGGGATAAAATCCGGAATGGCATCTATTGGCGAAACGACATATAAAATAGCCGCACCCAATATTGCGTAACTTTTCCAATTGAGATTCCATCTTCCTTGCAAAACATCTCTAAACATTTTTAATAAAAGTTTAAAATCCTCTTTTGTATTGTTCTCAGGCATTCTATAAACACACATTTCTGCATTTTGCAAATCTTCTTCAGTTACTTTTTTCTTTTTAAACCCCTCTAATAAAGCGAGAGCTTTGTTGGTTAATTGCTCGTTCATTGTTGTATTTTTTAAAATTAATACCGCAAAATTAATAGAGCAGTCGGTCAAAAACGGGTAATCTGAAAATTATTTGACAACTTTCTTTCTATTCTTAAATATTTTTTGAAAATTATGTTAAAATTTCTTAATAAACCGTGTACAACTTTGTACAAAATTCTATATTTTTATAATCTGAATATTTTCAACAGATTATTCTTAAAAAAAAACTAAATGATTACCGAAGAAAGATATTTCCAAATGCTTTTAGAAGAAGTAGAAATCCAATTGGGTTGCAAAATAACTTCCGCAACGGAATGTGAAAAACTCTCCCAAGAATTGGCTACTAACTTCTCTATTCAACTTACTTCACAAAGCATCAGAAGGATGTACAAACTCATAAAATATGATGGCGGCTTCAACAAACACAGCCTCAATTGTCTGTCCCAATATTGCTACTATCAAGATTATGAAGATTTTAAAAACAAAAAATCTCTCAACGATCTCGACCGCTATTTCCAATTTCAACACAAAGACGAATTTCAAAATAATTTCTTCCAAATCAGCGAAGAACTCTGTCACCAACTCATAGATTCGCCACAACTTTTGATGAATTCCCTACATCAATTATTGGAAAATCCTATGGCAAGGAAATATTTTATGGAACACCACCCTATGCGGGATTTGCTTTGTACACCTTATATTTTATATTTTCAAGAATACCTGAAACACAACAACTCACACGAAGCAAAACTTTTTGCCTATGGTTTTCTTTTCCATGCAGCTTTCCTTTCTTCTAATGACGAATTGATGCAACTCTATTACCAAAAAATTGTGGAAACACCCATCGGAAAAGATGTTTTCGTAATTCCTGCCGGTAGAAAATACGGCATCATGCTCCTTTATGCTGATAAAATAGGCGATGAAAACTTATTCAAAAACTATTTTGAAGAAATGAAAAAAGCCAGAACCTTTTACCTCTCCCAATCCGAATCTTCCGTTTGCAGTTTTGAATATATGGTGTTAGAAGAACTCATCTACACCCAAAGAAAAGCCGAAATACAATATCTACTGGAAAATCAAACAACACAAAAATACCCGGACCAAAGCTTCGTCCCCGAAAAAAGAAAAATCAGCCACCAACAAGTATGGCTCATCCTTTCTGCCAGAGCTTACCAAATACTCGGAAATCACGAACTATCACAATCCATTTTATCTGAAATAAACCTTGAATTCCTCACTATTGGATGGCAAAAATATTACAGTATCATTTATTATTACACATTATTTCCCTATTCAAAACAACAAAGAAAAATTTCTAAAAAACTATCGACACTCATCGTAGAAACAAAAATATCTTACTGGCAAACAAAAATGGAAGAACTTGCTAATCCAAAAAAAATACAAGCATCTAACATTTCAACACCTGTATTATATTAATTGTCCACTAAAAAAATCTATCAATTGAAACACATTTTTTTTTAAATTCTTTCCAATTCATCTGTTGCTATCTGTGTTTTGAAAGTACCATAATTCACTATAACTTTTCCATTTTTCAGTATTTGATCTATGGTACCAACCGATGTACTGCCAACAATCCGAACTCTTTGTCCAATTTTTATCCACAATTTTCTTTCTTCTTTCTTTTGGACTTCAATTTTTTCATGGGTTTCTGCAATTTTTTCTATTACCTCCACTTTTTTTAATTGTTGGGTAATTTTTCTTTTGATGACTTGCAATTTCTTGGTTTCATCTTTGTTTTCGCCAATTTTTTTGAATTTTTCCTGCTCCAGAATTTTAACAAAATCTTTTACCAACTCTTTTCTTGGTTTTCCACTAATGTAGGAAGAAATAAATCCCTCTATCTTGTTACCAAATTGTAATTTACGATGTTCGTCTTCGTACAGTTTTTGGAAGTTGAAGAGTTTTTGTTCCAATTGCTCATTTAGTTTTTGCAAATTTTCTTTTTTGTCTTCTACCGAATTTTTTTGTGTAGAAAGATTGGATTTCAACTTTTCGACTTCAAATTTTTCTTGTTGGAGTTTTACTATTGTTTTATCCAAATTTACCACATCTTTTTCTACTTTTTCTCTAGCTTTTCTGATGATGAATCTTGGGATTTTGTTTTTTTCTGCCACCTCAAATGTAAAAGAACTTCCTGCCTGTCCCACCTCTAATTTGTACAAAGGTTCCAATGAATTTTCATCGAATAACATCGCTGCATTGGTAGCTGCCGGGAGTTGTTCTACTACCAATTTTATATGGGTATAGTGTGTGTTAATGATGGCAAAAGATTTTTTTTCATAAAAAAATTCCAAGAAACTTTCTGCCAATGCACCACCTAGTTCAGGATCGGAACCTGTACCAAATTCGTCTATCAACAAAAGGGTATTTTCATTGGAAGTCCTTATGATTCCGGACATTTTTTTTAACCTTGATGAATAAGTAGAAAGATGATTTTCTATGGATTGATTGTCGCCAATATCAGTCATTATTTGCTCAAAGAAAAACATTTCGGACTTTGGATGAGCAGGAATTAGGATACCACTTTGTAGCATGAGTTGTAATAGCCCTACAGTTTTCAGTGTGATGGATTTTCCTCCGGCATTGGGACCAGAAATACAAATAATCCGATTATGCTCATTAAGAGAAATACTTTGGGAGAAAATTTCTTTATTTTCCTCTCGATTTCTTAATAGCAAAAGTGGATGATAGGCTTGGATTAATTTTAGAGTTTTATGGGAATTAATTTTTGGTAATATTCCACCTATTTTTTCAGCAAACAATGCTTTTGCACGGGTAAGATCCAAATCGAAAATATAGGATTGGTAACTTTCCAACTCAGGTGCGAAAATAGAAATTTCGGAGGTAAGTATCCGAAGGAGTTTGTCTATTTCTTTTTTTTCTTCTTCTTCGGCTTCTCTTAGTTTGAATTGATGTTTTACTACAGAATCAGGCTGAATAAAGGTTATAGAGCCAGTTTTGGACATTCCCAAAACCCTACCATTTACTCTTTTTTTGAAAACAGATTTTACCGCCAATACTCGTTGGTCGTCTATAATACTTTCTTTTATATCATCTAAAAAATCTCCAGATGCCAATCCGGACAATGCTTTGTTGAAATTTTCTTGTATATGTTTCTTTGCTAACTGAATTTCGTTTCGTATGATTTTCAAATTTGGAGAAGCATCATTTTTTACCTCTCCGAATCGATTGAATACTTTTTCAATTTTATCGATAATTTCTTTTTTGAATTCCATTTTTTGTACATCAGAACATAAAATTGGAAAAATGGAAACCATGGTAGGAAAAAATTTCTGCAACTTACCAAT
The DNA here is from genome assembly GCA_018266965.1 of Bacteroidota bacterium. GTDB lineage: Bacteria > Bacteroidota > Bacteroidia > Flavobacteriales > Weeksellaceae > Amniculibacterium. The sequence continues at coordinate 3,307 of JAFDZJ010000005.1, read as the reverse complement.
TTGTTCTGTTATGGATTTTATTTTGATAAATCCTGCATTTTCCAGCCTATAATTTTCTATGGGAAGTACTTTTAGTTCTGCTAAAATATCATCATACTCATCAAAAGGGATAGCGTTATCACTTTCCAAACTAGTGAGATATTCGGAAGTTTTTTGCAAAGCGATGGTTGCCATTTCCAGAGGCAATGGTTGCAATCTATTGATGGATTCTGCAATTTTTGAGGAAAAAGCATAAGGTGTAATTTCCGAAAGTAAGGTTGGAAATTCTAATTCTAAAAGGTCGGAGTTTTGTATTTTCACTTGGCAAATTTACTAATTTGTAAAGGAGTATAAAAGTTTACTATTAGGCTTTTTTGTATTTGGAAAACGAATATTTTCTATGAATAATTCTACATTTATCAACCAATTATATTATATTTTTTAATGGATTAGTCTTGTATTTTTCGATTATATTTCCATATATTTTATTTTTTGTCTTGTAGAATTTCCTAATTGTATGGAGATTATAATTACTTTTCTAAAAAGTGCATTAGGTCCATATAATTTTTTTGGTTGATGCCATGTCCATTGTCATACTCTCGGAAGGTAAAGAAACAACTCAAATCGTACAATAAGTCTGCACCTTTTTTTCCCCAATCGAAAGGGATAATAGCATCATCTGCACCGTGAGAAACAAAAAAACGAAGTCGTTCTAATTTTTTTTTGTCTTTGACAATATTTTTTAAAAGTTTTTCTTCAGGATAAGCACTTAGTATAGCGATTTTATCGAACATTTCCGGACAACTTAATGCCATAGCATAAGTTAAAACTCCACCTTGAGAAAATCCACAAATATGTGTTTGGTTATTGACCAGTCCATAATGATTGGAAATATCGAGCATACTTTTCAGCAAAGCGTTGAGTGATTCATTGGCTTGTGTTACATCTACAAATTTGTCTGGATTGTTGAAATCTATATCATACCAAGAATACCCACCAAATTGGGTGTCTTTGGGAGCTCTGTAACTAACAATAATCCAATCTTTGGGCAGGGTTGGTACAAAAGAAAATAAATCTTGTTCATTGCTTCCATATCCATGAATCATGAACAAAATTGTTGTATTTGCATTGATATTTTCGGGTTCTCTAACGATATATTTTAATTCCATATTTTAAGAGTCTGATTAAATTTTAACGAAATATTTATTTTTAAGCATTCTTAAACTTCTTATCTATTTTTTTGTAAATGTTTTTAGATATAAAATTTAAACATAGTCTAAAAAGTTTGTATAAAAAACTTGTCGAGTATATTACAGCTCGACAAGTATATTAATGAGAGAATAGTTACCAAATTTTTATTCTATCCTCTGGTTTTTTGTAGAGTTGATCGCCAGGTTTCACATCAAAAGCTTTGTACCAAGCATCGGTGTTTACCAATGGTCCAAAAGCTCTGTATAGTCCGGGAGAATGTTCGTTGGTTTTTATTTGGTTAATCAAAGCACTTTCTTTTTGTAGTGTTTTCCAAACGGTTGCCCAACTTAAGAAAAATCTTTGATCTTGAGTGTATCCACTGATTAACCCTGGATTTCCATGGTCTTTCAGATACAATTGTAGAGCATCATAAGAGATATTTACTCCACCAAGGTCTGCAATATTTTCGCCATTGGTAAAAGTACCATTCACTTTTGTACCTTTTACAGGTTCGTACTGGTCATATTGAGTTGCAAGAGATTTGGTTACTTTTTCGAAATTTGCTTTATCAGCAGGAGTCCACCAATCTGTAAGATTTCCATCGGCATCGAATTGTGCTCCGGAATCATCGAAACCGTGAGTAATTTCATGACCAATTACAGCACCAATTCCACCAAAATTAACAGCAGGATCTGCTTTTGGATTAAAGAAAGGAGGTTGTAGTATAGCAGCAGGAAAAACAATTTCGTTGTTCAATGGATTGTAGTAGGCATTCACGGTTTGTGGAGTCATTCCCCATTCTGTTTTATCTACTGGTTTTCCGATTTTATCCAAATCTCTTTGGTATTGCCATTCATTGATGTTTTGTAGATTTTTGTAGATGGAACCTCCATCCTTTTCGGATACTATTACCAATTTGGAATAATCTTTCCATTTGTCCGGATAAGCAACTTTCACGGTAAATTTGTTGAGCTTGTTAAGTGCTTTTTCTTTTGTGGTATTGGACATCCAATTGAGGTTTTGGATATGCAATGCAAAACTTTTTTTGAGATAGTCAATAATTTCTATCATTTGAGTTTTTGCAGAAGCTGGAAAATATTTTTCAACATATAATTTTCCAAATGCCTCGCCCAAACTACCATTGATGAGTTGATAGGCTCTTTTATTCAATGCTCTTTGCTCTTGTTGTCCGTTGAGGTATTTGCCATAAAAATCGAATTTTTTGTTATCCAAATCTTGTGTTAGATAACTGGCAGAGTTTGCAAGTAAATGAAATTTGAGATAATCTTTTATAATGGGAAGATTTTTTTCGTTGATAAGTTTATCAAAATTTTCATAGAATTTTTTTTCTCCAATGATGACTTTATCCGTGTTTACCCCAACATTTTTCAGGTAGTCCGGGATATTTACAGTTTTCACAATTTTATTCAGTTGTGGCATTGTCATCGGATTGTATTGCAATGTAGCATCTCTAACTTGTTCGTTGGTGAGGTAGGTATTAGCAATTTTCTTTTCGAAGTCCACAATTTTTTTTGCAGTTTCTCCTGAATTTTTGTAACCCAATACTTGTAATAGTGTACTTACATATTCGGTATATTTTGTTAGAGTTTCGGTATTTTTAGGATTTGTTTTTTGGTAATAATCTCTTCCCAAACCTAACTCTGGATTACCAAGATATACAGCATTCATTTTACTGTTTTTCATATCAGCTTCTACTCCCCAAGAATAGAGAGTGTTATCTCCATCTTTGGTGGCTGCTATTAAATATTTTTGTAGTTCAGCCATATTTTTTATAGCATCTATTTTGGACAAATCAGATTTTATGGGTTGTATTCCATCGGCATTTCTTTTGGTCATATCCATATAAGTAGCATACAAATCTTGGATTTTTTTTCCTTCGCTTCCTGGACTGAATTTGTCCTGAAGTAGGTTGTTGAGGATAGTCATGGAGTTGTTATCCGTATCTTCTGCTAATTTGTTGAAACTTCCCCATGTAGATTTGTCGGCAGGGATTTTGGCGGTTTTCATCCAATTTCCATTCACGAAGTTATAGAAATCGTCCTGTGGTCTTACAGATTTGTCCATTGAAGCGAGATCCAAACCATTTTCTTTCGGTTCTTCTTTTTTCGTTTCCATA